>CAJPFL010000146.1 GCA_905339315.1 Rhodocyclaceae bacterium | reverse complement strand
CGGCCAGCGCGAGCTGATCATCGGCGACCGCCAGACCGGCAAGACCGCGGTGGCCATCGACACCATCATCAACCAGAAGGGCAAGGACCTGTTCTGCGTCTACGTCGCCATCGGCCAGAAGGCCTCGACGGTGAAGAACGTCATCCGCAAGCTGGAAGAGACTGGCGCGATGGCCTACACCGTCGTCGTCGCCGCCACCGCCTCCGAGTCCGCCGCGATGCAGTACATCGCCCCGTACTCCGGCTGCACCATGGGCGAATACTTCCGCGACCGCGGCCAGGACGCCCTGATCATTTACGACGACCTGACCAAGCAGGCCTGGGCCTACCGCCAGATCTCGCTGCTGCTGCGCCGCCCGCCCGGCCGCGAAGCCTATCCCGGCGACGTCTTCTACCTGCACTCGCGCCTGCTCGAGCGCGCCGCCCGCGTCAGCGAAGCCTACGTCGAGAAGTTCACCAACGGCGAAGTCAAGGGCAAGACCGGCTCGCTCACCGCGCTGCCCGTCATCGAGACGCAGGCCGGCGACGTCACCGCCTTCGTGCCGACCAACGTCATTTCGATTCCCGACGGCCAGATCTTCCTCGAGACCGACCTCTTCAACGCCGGCATCCGTCCCGCCATCAACGCCGGCATCTCCGTGTCCCGCGTCGGCGGCGCCGCCCAGACCAAGGTCATCAAGAAGCTCGGAGGCGGCGTGCGCCTGGCCCTCGCCCAGTACCGCGAACTCGCGGCCTTCGCCCAGTTCGCCTCCGACCTGGACGAAGCCACCCGCAAGCAGCTCGATCGCGGCCGCCTGGTGACCGAACTCATGAAGCAGGCCCAGTACGCGCCGATGCAGGTGGCGGAAATGGCCGTGACGCTGTTTACCATCAACAAGGGCTACTTCGACGACGTCGAGGTGAACCGTGCGCTGGCCTTCGAAGCCGCGCTGCACCAGTTCATGCGGCAGAAGTACGCCGACCTGATGAACAAGATCGACAGCAGCAAGGACCTCGACGCCGATGCGGAAAAGGCCCTCGATGCCGCCGTTCTCGAGTTCAAGAAGACCTGGGCGTAATCGGCCGGAACGCTAGGAGCCAACCATGCCAAGCGGCAAGGAAATACGCACCAAGATCAAGAGCGTGCAAAACACGCGCAAGATCACCAAGGCCATGGAGATGGTCGCGGCCTCGAAAATGCGCAAGGCGCAGGATCGCATGAAGGCCGCCCGTCCCTATGGCGAGAAGATCCGTCGGCTGGCCGCCAACCTGTCGCACGCCAACTCCGAGTACAAGCACCCCTTCCTCAGGAAGGCGGCGGAGTTGAAGCGCGTCGGCCTGATCGTCATCACCACCGACAAGGGCCTGTGCGGCGGCCTCAACACCAACGTGCTGCGCATCGCCCTCAACAACCTGAGGGAATGGGAAGGCAAGGGCTGCAAGGACATTCGCGTCAGCGCCATCGGCTCGAAGGGCCTCGGCTTCATGCAGCGCCTCGGCGCCAGGGTCGTCTCCAACGTCACGCAGCTCGGCGATACGCCGCACCTGGAAAAGCTGATCGGCCCGGTGAAGGTCATGCTCGACGCCTTCCAGGCCGGCGAGCTCGATGCCGTCTACATCACCTACACCCGCTTCATCAACACCATGAAGCAGGAGCCGGTGATGGAGCAGCTGCTGCCGCTCTCCGGCGAGGCGCTGCGCCCGACCGAGCACGGCTGGGACTACATCTACGAGCCGGATGCCCGCGCCGTGATCGACGACCTCCTGGTGCGCTACGTCGAGGCACTGGTGTACCAGTCGGTGTCGGAGAACCTCGCCTCCGAGCAGAGCGCCCGCATGGTTGCCATGAAGGCCGCCTCCGACAACGCCGGCAACGTCATCAACGAACTGCAGCTGGTCTACAACAAGACCCGCCAGGCGGCGATCACCAAGGAAATATCCGAGATCGTTGCGGGCGCAGCTGCCGTCTAACGCATTTATTGTTTGGGGAAATACGATGAGTCAAGGAACGATCGTACAGTGCATCGGTGCCGTGGTGGACGTCCAGTTCAAGCGCGAAGAGATGCCGAAGGTCTATGACGCACTCACCATGGAAGGCTCCGAGCTGACCCTGGAAGTGCAGCAGCAGCTGGGCGACGGCGTCGTGCGCACCATCGCGCTCGGCTCCTCCGAGGGCCTGCGCCGCGGCATGCAGGTGAGCAACACCGGCAAGCCGATTTCGGTGCCCGTCGGCAAGGCCACCCTCGGCCGCATCATGGACGTGTTGGGCAGCCCCATCGACGAGGCCGGCCCGGTCGGCACCGAAGATCGCCGCGCCATCCACCAGAAGGCCCCCGCCTTCGACGAACTGGCCCCCAGCCAGGAGCTGCTCGAGACCGGCATCAAGGTCATCGACCTCGTCTGCCCGTTCGCCAAGGGCGGCAAGGTCGGACTGTTCGGCGGCGCCGGCGTCGGCAAGACGGTGAACATGATGGAGCTCATCCGCAACATCGCCATCGAGCACTCCGGCTACTCCGTGTTCACCGGCGTCGGCGAGCGCACCCGCGAGGGCAACGACTTCTACCACGAGATGAAGGAGTCCAACGTTCTCGACAAGGTCGCCCTGGTGTACGGCCAGATGAACGAGCCCCCCGGCAACCGCCTGCGCGT
>CAJPFL010000145.1 GCA_905339315.1 Rhodocyclaceae bacterium | reverse complement strand
TCCGCCGGCATGCACCGCATCGAGGCCGAGGTGGCGAGCAACAATGCCGAGCGCGCCACCGGCCTGATGAACCGGCCCTCGATGCCGATCCATCGCGGCATGCTGTTCGTCTTCCCCGAGGCCGGCGTGCAGTGCTTCTGGATGAAGAACACCCTGATCCCGCTCAGCATCGCCTTCCTCGACGACGCCGGTCGCATCGTGCAGATCGCCGACATGCAGCCGCAGTCCCTCGACAACCACTGCTCGGTCAAGCCGGTGCGCTTCGCCCTGGAGATGAACGCCGGCTGGTTCAGGAGCCGCGGGCTTGCCGTCGGCGCAAAAATCAGCGGCATCGACAAGGCGCCGCCCGGCCGATAAAAGTCAGTCCCTGGAGAACGGCACTTCCGTGCCGCTGCCGGCCGGATCGTAGCCCGGCAGGGCGCGCACGGCGCGACGTAAGGCATTGCCCTTCAGCAGGGCGAGCAGCGACTCGAGCGCGGGCTGGCGCAGCAGTTCGCGCCGGGTGACGAGAAAGTAATCCTCCTTCAGCAGCGGCACGAAGCCCAGGTCGAACTGGCGGGCGGCCGCTTCCACGCCGAGTCCCGCATCGGCGTGGCCGCTGGCGATCATCGCCGCCACGGCGGAGTGCGTGAGTTCCACGTCGCCGTAGCCGGCAATGGTCCGCGCCGCGATGCCGTTCTCCCGCAGCAGCCAGTCGAACAGCAGCCGCGTGCCGGCCCCGCTCTGGCGGTTGAGAAAGCGTACGTTCGGCTTGGTCAGGTCGCGGATGCCGCGCAGTTTCTTCGGGTTGCCGGGCGCGACCATGATGCCCTGCGTGCGTTTGGCCAGCCTAATCAAGACCTGCTGCCGCGGCCGAAGATAGGGCTTGTATTGCTGCCACAGGGTCGCGCCGACGGCGCCTTCCGGGCAATGGAAGCCGGCGATTTCGCAACGGCCCTCGGCGAAGGACGCGAGGCTTTCCAGGCTGCCGTGGAACTGCAGATCGACCGGCTGTCCCTGCTTCGCCATGCGCGCTGGCAGCAGCGCCAGTGCCAGGTCGTGGCTGGCATGGATGCGCGGCACGGCCCGCGCCGGCGTGGCGGCCTCCGCCAGCCCGCGCGCCATCTGTTCGGCGGCGGCGGCAAGCTGGGGCGCCAGCATTTCGCGGATTTGTGCATCCAGGTCGAGCAGGCGGATGGCGAAGGGCGTCAGACGGGTGCCCAGCCCGCGCGCCGGGATCAGCAGCGGGTGGCCGAAATTCGCCTCCCAGCGCGCCAGCATGCCCCAGGCGTTGCGATAGGAGATGCCGGCCTCGCGCGCCGCCGAGGCGATCGAGCCGGTGCGCCGTATGCGTTCGAGCAGACCGAGCAACCGCGCCTCCTCCGGCTGCACCGGAGCGATGCCAAAAGTCCAATTGCAGGCCAGCGACAGCCCCTTTATGTCATTCATCGACATATTTGTGTCTCCAACAATTCTGCCTATTGTAATGGACGACTGATACTGATTCATATGCAGATGAATGCATATTAAAGGAGATTACCTTATGCGACGCACGACCCTTTGGCGCGGCCTGCTGCTCGGCGCCCTGATTGCTGCAGCCCAGCCCGCGCTGGCGCGCGACATCCGGATGTCCACCACCACCAGCACGGAAAACTCGGGACTGCTGAAAGTGCTCCTGCCGGCGTTCGAGGCAAAGCACGGCGTCAAGGTGCACGTCATTTCCGTCGGCACCGGCAAGGCGCTCGAGCTGGGAAAGAACGGCGACGTCGATGTCGTGCTGGTGCACGCCCGCGCAGCGGAGGACAAGTTCGTCGCCGACGGTCATGGCGTGAACCGCCGCGACGTGATGTACAACGACTTCATCCTGGTCGGGACGCAGGAGGATCCGCTGGCGCTGCGCGGCACGCGCGATGTCATCGCCGCCTTCCGCAAGCTGGGCGAGGGCCGCGCCAAGTTCATTTCGCGCGGCGACAACTCCGGCACGGACCAGATGGAGAAAGCCTATTGGAAGGAGGCAGGGGTCGCGCCGAAGGGGACATGGTTCGTCTCGGCCGGCCTCGGCATGGGCGAGGTGCTGACCATGGCCGGCGAGATGAGGGCCTACACCCTGAGCGACCGCGCCACCTTCGGCGCCTACCGTGCCAAGACCGGCCTGGAGATTCTGGTGCAGGGAGATGCGAAGATGTTCAACCCCTACGGCATCATCGCCGTCAGCCCGAAGAAATACCCGGACATCAACCACGGCGGCGCCATGAAGTTGATCGAATGGATCACCTCGACGGAAGGACAGGATCTCATCGCCAGCTTCAGGGTGAACGGCGAACAGCTGTTCTTTCCGGGTACGGGCAAATGAGCATACGACTGCGCATGCGTGCTGCGGCCGTGGCCGGTCTGGTTTTCTGCGGATTCATGATGCCCTCCATTGCCGCAGACACCGTGACCTACGGCAGCGGGCGGAACGTCTTTTCTCTGGCCACCGGCAGCCCCGGCGAGCTCGGCCTGCTCAGGCTGCTCGGCGAGGCCTTTGCCGAGAAAGAACAAGCCAGCCTAAGATGGATCAAGGCGGGCACCGGCCAGTCGCTCAAGCTTCTGCGCGAGAAGCAGGTGGACATGGTGATGGTGCACGCGCCCGGCGGCGAGGAAAAGGCGGTAGCCGAAGGCTGGGCGACGCAGCGCACGCTGATTGGCTCGAACGAGTTCTACATTGTCGGTCTGGCGAGCGATCCAGCCGGGATCGCAACGGCAGGCAATGGCGCCGAGGCCTACCGCCGCATCGCTCGCAGCGGCGCCCGTTTCGTTTCCCGTGGCGACAACTCTGGCACGCACCAGAAAGAAATGCAGATCTGGGCCGCGGCCGGCGTCAAGCCCGAAGGGGCGTGGTATATCGTCACGCGTGATTTCATGACGGCCAGCCTCAAGCGGGCGGATGCCGAGGGTGCTTATTTCATGACCGACAGCAGCACCTGGGTGGCCGAGAAGTCGAACGCACCGCGGCTGCGGATTCTCCTGCGCGGCGATAAGGCGCTGGTGAATACCTACCATGCCCTGGCGGCTTCTGAAGGCGCAACGCCGGGCCGTGAAACAGCCCTTCGCTTCATCCGCTTCGTGGCCTCCGAGGAAGGGCAGCGCATCATCCGGGACTATGGCAGGGAGCGTTACGGCGAGGCGCTGTACAACGATGCGGTCTACGCCCGGCGATTTGTCGATTGAGCAGCCGGGAATAGAAACGGCCCGCAACGCGGGCCGCTTTTCTTGGAGAGGCGATCTCAGCCGGCGAAATTCTTCGCCGCGAAATCCCAGTTGGCCAGGCTGGCGAGGAAAGTCTCGACGAACTTCGGCCGGGCGTTGCGGTAGTCGACGTAGTAGGCATGCTCCCACACGTCGATGGTCAGCAGCGCCTTGTTCTCGGTGGTGAGCGGGGTGGCGGCATTGCTGGTGTTCACGATGTCCACCGTACCGTCCGGCTTCTTCACCAGCCAGGTCCAGCCGGAGCCGAAGTTGCCGACGGCGGAGGCCTGGAAGGCCTTCTTGAACTCGTCGAAGCTGCCCCACTTCTTGTTGATGGCGTCGGCCAGGGCGCCGCTGGGCGCGCCGCCGCCGTTGGGCTTCATGCTGCTCCAGAAGAAAGTGTGGTTCCAGACCTGGGCAGAGTTGTTGAAGATGCCGCCGGAAGACTTCTTGACGATGTCCTCGAGACCGGCGTTCTCGAACTCGGTACCCTTGATCAGGTTGTTGAGGTTGGTCACGTAGGCCTGATGGTGCTTGCCGAAGTGGTACTCGAAGGTTTCCTTCGAAATATGTGGTGCGAGTGCATCCATCGCGTAGGGCAGGGGAGGGAGGGTGTGTTCCATTTGTTTTCTCCGGATTGGGTCAGGTTTGCGATACTTGACAATTTTAGTCGGAATAAATTTATTTGGCAATATTTACCTGTTCAACGGCCTTTGAGTCGGGTTACCTGCGCCTCGGCTGCGCCGGTGCCGAAAGTCAGCTGCACCGGTTCGGCGACGGTGAGTTGCGCCGCGTCGCGCACGATGCTGCCGTCGGGCTTGCGCACCAGGCTGAAGCCGCGCTGGAGCACGGCCTGCGGGCTGAGATGATCAAGGCTGGCCGCGAGTTGCGCCAACCGGTTTGCCTGTCGGGAAAGTCCGGACGAAGCTGACGCACGCAGCCGACTGGCGATTTCGTCCAGGTCGCGCTGCAAATGGCGCAGATCCGGGCGGCGCAGGGCGAAGCGCCCCATCAGGCGCTGCAAGTCAGCAAAATGGGAACCGATCCGTTGGCGCAGGCCGGCGTCAAGACGGGTGGCGAGGTGCGCCGTCTCGGCCCGCAAGCGACCCAGGCGCTCGCCGGGATGGACCAGGCGCCGGCCCAGAATATCGATACGCTGCATGCGTTCCTGCAGGCGGCGACGCATTTCCGTGCGCATGGCGGTGGCGAGACGGCGCAACTCGCCTTGCGCCTCGACATAGCCGGCGCTGACCAGTTCCGCAGCGGCGGTGGGGGTGGCCGCGCGGCAGTCGGCAACGAGATCGGCGATGGTGGTATCGGTCTCATGGCCGATGCCGGTGACGAGCGGAATCGGGCAGGCGTCGATGGCGCGGGCCACGACCTCTTCGTTGAATGCCCACAAGTCCTCGATGCCGCCGCCGCCGCGGGCGACGAGGACGACATCGCATTCGTCGCGGCTGGCCGCATTGCGGATGGCCTCGGCGATATTGGCGGCGGCTTCCTCCCCCTGGACCAGCGTCGGGTAGATCACCACCGGCAGATGCGGTGCGCGCCGCGCCAGTGCAGCCAGAATGTCGCGCAGGGCGGCCGCCTGCAGCGAAGTGACGATGCCGATGCGCTGCGGAAAGCGTGGCAGCGGCAGCCTGCGCTCCAGGGCGAACAGCCCTTCATGCTCGAGCTTGGCGCGCAGGCGGGCGAAGGCCTCGAACAGCGCGCCAATGCCGGCATGGCGCAAGGCCTCGACATTGAGCTGGAACCCCCCGCGGGCCTCGTAAAGCGTGACGAGGGCGCGCGCCTCCACGCGCATGCCGTCCTGCAGCCGGAACGGCAGCAACTGGGCGCGGCCGCGGAACATGACGCAGTCGACCTGGGCGCCTTCGTCCTTCAGGGCGAAGTAGAGATGGCCGGATGCGGGGCGGCGCAAGTTGGAGATTTCGCCACTGACCCACAGCAACGGAAAGCGGCTTTCCAGCGCTTGGCGCGCGAGTCGGTTGAGCGTTGAAACGCTGAGGATTTCCTCGCCGGAAATGGCCTGAAGGGCGGCTTCTGCAGACATCGAAAGATTCTAGCCGAAGGTTGCAGTTGCCTTGGCCATGCGCTTGCGCGAAAAGATTCCGCGCTCTCTGGTGTTGATACTAACTAATTGAATATGTTAGATAAAAAATCAAGCTTCATTTTGCATCGAAGTAAGAAAAAGTCTTACAGGAAGCCGACTTACTCAAAGCACCCACGCATAACTCACACACTTATCCACAAGTTTTGTGGATAAAGAAAGCGCAGCATCGGTGTAGGCTGACGCCGGTCTGGTTTTGTCGGCGTCAAGCGCTGCGGCTGCAACCAAATTGTCGTTGGCAACCGACAGCGTCTCCGCAGTTTTCCTTGCCGAAACAGGAACGCCAATATAAAGTGCGCCGTTACTCGAAACGAAGTTTCAGTGCAGGCTAACCTCCAGGTTATGCCGGAATTAAAAAGGAGCCTTGCGTGTTCGCCATCATTCAAGCTGCGGGCTGGCCCATCTGGCCGCTGTTGCTCGCCTCGATTCTAGCTGTCGCCTTCATCATCGAGCGATCGGTTGCATTGCGCCGGAGCAAGGTCGTGCCGGAGGGATTGCTGCAGAGCATCGTCGCCGAATACCGCCAGAGCGGCGTGAGCGAGGAGATGATCACTCGCGTGGCCAGGCACTCGCCGCTGGGCCGCGTGCTGTCGGCGGGGCTGCGCAACGTGAAGAGCACGCGCGACGCGATGAAGGAATCCATCGAGGAAGCGGGGCGCGGCGTCACCCATGAGCTCGAGCGCTTCCTCACCAGTCTCGGCACGATAGCGTCGATCGCGCCGCTGATGGGCCTGTTCGGCACCATCGTCGGCATGATCGAGATTTTCGGCGCGCAAAGTCCGGCGACGGCAAATCCGCAGCAACTCGCCCACGGCATCTCGATCGCCCTCTACAACGCCGGCTTCGGCATCCTCATTGCCATCCCGGCGATGATTTTCTACCGGCACTTCCGCGCGCTTGTCGACAGCTTCGTCGTCGAAATGGAGCAGCAAGCGGTGAAACTGGTCGAAATGGTGCACGGCCAGCGCGCCAACTGAGGATCAGGCGGCCATGAACTTCCAGCGCGGGCGTTTCCGGGAAGAGCCGGAGATCAACCTGATTCCGATGATCGACGTTCTCCTCGTCATACTCATTTTCCTGATGATCACCACGACGTATTCGAAGTTTTCCGGCCTGGAGATCAACCTGCCGACGGCGGACGCCACCCAGCCGCAGGACAAGCCGAACGAGATCAATGTCGTCGTGAGCGCCAGCGGCGACGTGATGGTCAATCGCGTTGCGGTCGGTGCCAGGGACGTCGAGGCCATCAGCGTGGCGCTACGGCGCGCCAGCAACAGCGAGAAGGAACCGGTGGTGGTGATCAATGCCGACGCCAAGGCCGCCCATCAGAGCGTGATCGATGTCATGCAGGCAGCGCAGCAAGCCGGTTACAGCCACATCTCCTTCGCGACGCAGAATCCGTCGCGCTGAGCGCATCGCGGCAGTATCATGCGCCACACGCTTGCGTGTGGCGTTTTATTTTCCGTCGGGACAGTCATGGGCGTGCAAGGGTGGATAGCGGCGGGGTGGCGAAAGCGGGGCCTGGGCCCCGTCCTGCTGTTGCCCCTTGCCCTGGCGTTTGCGCTCTCCGCCAATCTGCGCCGGCTGGCGTATCGCCTGGGCTGGGCGTCATCCGTGAAGCTGCCGGTGCCCGTGGTGGTGGTCGGCAATATCACCGCTGGCGGCAGCGGCAAGACGCCCCTTGTAATTCATCTTGCCCAGGAACTGTCCAGGCGCGGCTGGCGGCCGGGCATCGTCAGCCGCGGTCATGGCGGCAATGCACGGGGCGTCGCGGCTGTGTCGGACTCAAGCGAGGCGGCGCATGTCGGCGACGAACCGCTGCTGCTGGCGCGTCGCGCCGGCTGCCCGGTGTTCGTCGGCCGTGACCGCGTTGCCGCGGCACGGGCGCTTTTGTCGGCGCATCCGGACTGTAACGTGCTGCTAGCCGATGACGGCTTGCAGCATCTGCGCCTGGCGCGCGACGTCGAGATCGTCGTCATGGACGAGCGCGGCATCGGCAACGGCTGGCCCCTGCCTGCCGGCCCGCTGCGCGAGTGTCCGGCGCGTGTTGCCGAGGCGGATGTCCTGGTGCTGAACGGCGATGCCCCCGTTCCGTCGCAAGTAGGGCCGCGGCGCGTCTTTCGGATGCGTCTTGTCGGCGACCGCTGGCGCAACCTGCACGATCCGCAGCGCACCTGCGGCGCGGCGGAATTGCGAGGCCGTCGCCTGCACGCCTTGGCGGGCATCGGAAATCCGCTGCGATTCTTCCGCCAGGTCGAGCAGATGGGGCTGCAGGCGCAGAGCCATGCCTTCCCCGACCATCATGTCTTTCGGCCGTCCGATCTCGCGTTTGCCGGCGTCGATACGCTGCTGATGACCGAGAAAGATGCGGTAAAATGTTCCGCCTTTGCGCCGCCGGAAACCTGGGTGCTTCCGGTCGAGGCGCAACTGGATCCTGATCTTGCGCAATGGGTAGTGGAGAAACTCAATGGACCCCCGCCTGCTTGAAATACTCGTTTGCCCGGTCTGCAAGGGACCGCTCGATTTCCGCAAGGCCAACCAGGAGCTGGTGTGCAAGGCGTGCAAGCTGGCCTTTCCTGTGCGCGACGACATCCCGGTGATGCTGGAAGAGGAAGCGCGCCAATTGAGTCACGACGAAGCGGCGGGCTGAGCGCTCGCTGCAGGGGGAGGAAGGCCCGGTGTCGTTCAAGGTAGTCATCCCCGCCCGACATGCTTCCAGCCGGCTACCCGGCAAGCCGCTGGCCGATATCGCCGGCAAGCCCATGGTGGTCCGTGTGGCTGAACGTGCTGCCCAAAGCGGCGCGGCGGAAGTCCTGGTGGCAACCGATCACGAGGAAGTGCGTGCCGCCGTCGAGCGGCATGGTTTTGCCGCCGTGATGACGCGCGTCGATCATGCCAGCGGCACGGACCGCATTGCCGAGGTGGTCGGGCAACGCGGCTGGGCCGACGATGTCGTCGTCGTCAATGTCCAGGGCGATGAGCCCTGCATCCCGTCCGAGTTGATCCATCAGCTGGCGTGCGAACTGGCAGCCGACGCCGAGGCTGCCATGGCCACCGCCTGCCATCCGATCACGACCCCCGAAGAGTTCTTCAATCCCAATGTGGTCAAGGTCGTCCGCGATGCGCGCGGCCATGCGCTGTACTTCAGTCGTGCTCCGATCCCCTGGCCGCGCGATGCCTTTGCCGTCGGACGCGACCGCCTGCCTGACGGTTTGCCTGCGCTGCGCCACATCGGCATCTATGCCTATCGCGTGGCATTTCTGCGGCACTATGGCGCCCTTGGGGCTGCGTCATTGGAGCAGATCGAGGCGCTGGAACAGCTGCGCGTGCTCTGGCACGGCTTCCGCATTCGTGTCACTGAAATCGCCCATGCACCCGAGAGCGGGGTTGATACGCCGGAAGATCTGGAACGTATCCGATGTAAGTTTGACGTAAGGAAAATTTAGCGGTACCTTTCGCGCCTCAGTAAAATAATCCGAGAAATCATATAGATACATAAGTTCCACTTGGGGGGGTAGTCATGAAATTAATACTGCTCGGCGCTCCCGGCGCCGGAAAGGGCACGCAAGCCGCATTCATCACCGAGAAGTACGGCATTCCGCAGATATCCACCGGCGACATGCTGCGTGCCGCCGTCAAGGCTGGCACGCCGCTGGGACTCGAGGCGAAGAAAGTCATGGACGCCGGCCAGCTGGTATCCGACGAGATCATTCTCGGACTCATCAAGGAGCGCCTGAAGCAGCCGGACTGCGCCAAGGGTTTCCTCTTCGACGGCTTCCCGCGGACCATCCCGCAGGCCGAGGCGCTGCGCACACAGGGCGTCGATCTCGACTACGTAATGGAGATCGATGTGCCCGACGAGGAAATCATCAAGCGCATGAGCGGCCGCCGCGTGCATACGGCATCCGGACGCACCTATCACGTCGTGTTCAATCCGCCCAAGGTGGCCGGCAAGGACGACGTAACTGGCGAGGACCTGATCCAGCGCGAGGACGACAAGGAAGAAACGGTCAGAAAGCGCCTGGAGGTCTACCACAGCCAGACCAAGCCGCTGGTCGATTTCTATTCCAAATGGGCGGTGGCCGGCGATGGGAAAGCGCCAAAGTACCGCAAGATCGCCGGCGTCGGTGCGCTTGAAGCGATCAAGAGCGCGTTGTTTGCCGCGCTGGCCTGAGTTGGTCGCGCCTGTTTATAAGGCCATCAAATGATATAATATGAGGTTATGGGTATGAAAAACGCATTTTATGCGCAATCGGGCGGCGTCACGGCCGTCATCAACGCTTCCGCCTGTGGCGTGATCGAGACTGCGCGCAAGCACAAGAGCAAGATAGGCAAGGTGTACGCCGGCCGCAATGGCATCATCGGCGCCCTCACCGAGGATCTCATCGATACCAGCAAGGACTCCGCGGCAGCCATCGCCGCGCTGCGCCATACGCCTTCGGGCGCCTTCGGTTCCTGCCGCTACAAGCTGAAGGGCATCGAGGAACACAGGGCGCAGTACGAACGCCTGATCGAGGTGTTCAAGGCGCACAACATCGGCTATTTCTTCTACAACGGCGGCGGCGATTCCGCCGACACCTG
>CAJPFL010000144.1 GCA_905339315.1 Rhodocyclaceae bacterium | reverse complement strand
GAGCACCTGGGCGTGCTGGACCGCCTGCGGGAGAATGAATACCGGCTGCGCACCATCATCGAGTCCGAGCCCGAATGCGTCAAGCTGCAGGCCGCCGACGGCACGGTGCTGGAGATCAACCCGGCCGGGCTCAGGCTGGTGGATGCCGAGCGGCCGGAGGACATCATCGGCAAGCCGATCTACGGCGTCGTCGCGCAGGAATACAAGGAGATCTACCGGGACTGCATGCGGCGCGTCTTCGAGGGCGAGGCGGTGGTCTACGAATTCAAGTCGATCACCCTCAAGGGCCGGACGGCCTGGATGGAGACGCATGCCGTGCCCCTGCGCGATGCGCGCGGCGTCGTGTATGCGCTGCTCGGCATCACGCGCGACATCACCGAGCACAAATGGGCCGAGGAGCAGGGGCGGCGCCACCAGACGGAGCTGGCGCGGGTGGCGCGCCTGTCGACCATGGGCGAGATGGCCACCGGCCTGGCCCACGAACTCAACCAGCCGCTGTCGGCGATAGCCAACTTCGCCCGCGGCTGCATCCGCCGGCTGCGCAGCGGCGACGTGGCGCCGGGCGACCTGATCGAGCCGCTCGAGGAAGTCTGCGAGCAGGCAGAGCGCGCCGGCGAGATCATGCGCCACGTGCGTGATTTCGTCCGCAAGAGCGAGCCGAGGATGACCGCCGTCGACATCAACCTCGTGGTGCGCAGCGTCGTCAAGTTCACCGAGCTGGAGACGCGGCAGCAGTATGCCTTCGTCAAGCTCGACCTGGCGCCCGACCAGCCCCGGGTGTGGGCCGACTCGATCATGATCGAGCAGGTGATCTGCAACCTGGTGCGCAATGCCGTCGAGGCCATGGCCGAGGCGCGCGCCTGGCGGCGCGAAGTCAGCATCCGCACGCGCCGGCAAGAGGATGGCACGGTCGAGATCGAGGTCGGCGACAGCGGTCCCGGCATCGACGGGGCGGTCATCGACCAGGTTTTCGACCAGTTCTTCACCACCAAATCCGAAGGCGTCGGCATGGGCCTGTCCATCAGCCGCTCGATCGTCGAATCGCACGGCGGCAGCATCCGCGCCGAGTCGCGGGCCGGCGGCGGCGCCACCTTCCGCTTCACCTTGCAGGCCATCCCGGTCAGTCTGAGCAGCGATGAGCGACGCTACAGTATTCATAGTTGACGACGACCAGGCCGTCGCCCGCAGCCTGCGCTGGCTGATCGAGACGGTGCGCCTGAACGTCGAGACGTTCGCCTCGGCGCAGGCCTTCCTCGACGGCTACGATGCCTCGAAGCGCGGCTGCCTGGTGCTCGACGTGCGCATGCCGGGGATGAGCGGCCTGGAGCTGCAGGAGCGGCTGGCGGCGAGCCGGATCCAGGTGCCGATCATCTTCATCACCGGCCACGGCGACGTGCAGATGGCGGTGCGGGCGGTCCAGTCCGGCGCCTTCGACTTCGTCGAGAAGCCGTTCCACGACCAGGACCTGCTCGACCGCATCCAGCGGGCGATCGCCTTCGATGCCGAGCAGCGCGGCAGGGAGGCGCAGCGGGCGCAGCTGCGCGCGCTGTTCGCCGGCCTGACGCCGCGCGAGCGCGAGGTGCTCGACCTGGTGGTCGAGGGACTCTCCAACAAGGCCATCGCCAACAGCCTCGGGCTGAGCGCCAAGACCGTCGAAGTGCATCGCGCCAAGGTGATGGAGAAGATGCACGCGCGGTCGATCTCCGACCTCGTCAAGCTGGCGATGCAGAACCAGGTCGCCTAGGGCCGCTTACGGCAGGCGCGCGCCGTCCCGTGGTGGCTGACTCTTGCGCTGCGGCGGCAGGTCGGTGCACGAACCGTGGGCGACGATCGCCGCCAGGCCGACCGTCTCGCCGAGGGTCGGATGCGGGTGGTGGATGGCCTTGCCGATGGCGGCGGCGTCGCAGCCCCGGCTGATGGCGAGCGCGATCTCGCCGACCATGTCGCCGGCGCCGGGCCCGACGATGGCGCCGCCGAGCAGCGCGCCGCCGGCCGCATCGAACAGCAGCTTCGTCATGCCGTAGTCGGCGCCGTTGGCGATGGCCCGCCCCGAGGCGGCCCAGGGAAAGCGCGCCACCTCGACGGCCAGGCCCCTGCGCTTCGCCTCATCCTCCGACAAGCCGACCCAGGCCACCTCCGGATGCGTGTAGGCGACGCCGGGGATCAGCGCGTCATCGTGATGGCTCGCCAGCCCCGCGGCCGACTCGGCGGCGACGTGGCCCTGGTGCACCGCCTTGTGCGCCAGCATCGGCAGGCCGACGATGTCGCCGACGGCGTAGATGTGCGGCAGATTGCTTGCCATGCGGCTGCTGACCGGGATGAAGCCGGCTTCATTGACGACGAGGCCAGCCTTCTCCGCGTCGAGGCGCAGGCCGTTCGGCTTGCGCCCGACCGACTGCAGCACCAGGTCGTAGCACTGCGCCGCCTCCGGCGCCATCTCGCCCTCGAAGCGCACCCACACGCCCTCGTCGGCAACGTGCGCCGCCACGGTGCGCGTGCGCAGCATGATGCTGTCGAAGCGGTGCCGGTTCTGCTGCTCCCAGATCGCCGCCAGGTCGCGGTCGGGGCCGGGCAGCAGCAGGTCCTGCGCCTCGACGACGTCGATGCGGGCGCCGAGCGCCGAGTACACCGTCGCCATCTCCAGGCCGATGATGCCGCCGCCGATCACCAGCATGCGGCGCGGCCGGCGGCGCAGCTCGAGCGCGCCGGTGGAGTCGACGATGCGCGCGTCCGGCGGCAGGAAGGGCAGGTGGACCGGATGCGAGCCGGCGGCGACGATGCACTGTTCGAAGCGGATCGCCTGGCGGCCTCCGGCGGTGTCCACCTCGACGCAGTGCGCGTCGCGGAAGCGGCCGATGCCGGTGACGATGCGCACCTTGCGCGCCTTCGCCATCCCCGCCAGTCCGCCGGTGAGCCGGCCCACCACCTTCGCCTTGTGCGCGCGCAGCGCGTCGAGGTCGATCGCCGGTTCGCCGAAGCGGATGCCCGCGGCGGCCATGCCGGCGGCTTCCTCCATCGCCGCCGTCAGGTGCAGCAGCGCCTTCGACGGGATGCAGCCGACGTTCAGGCAGACCCCGCCCATGACCGGATGGCGCTCCACCAGCAGCGTGTCCAGGCCGAGGTCGGCGGCGCGGAAGGCCGCCGAATAGCCGCCCGGCCCGCCGCCCAGCACCAGCAGCCCGCAGGCGATCTCCGGCAGTTCGGCCGTCTCGCGCGTGGCGGCGGTGAACGCCGCGAAAAGCGAAAAGCGCGGCGGCGCGGCGGGCAGCGCGCCGTCCCCCGGCGGCTGACTTTTCGGCCGCTGCTCGCGCGCCTCCTCGAGCACGACGACGATGCTGCCGGCGGCGACCGCGTCGCCCTGCGCGACGCGCACCTCGACGACGGTGCCGTCGACGGGCGCCGGCACGTCCAGCGCCGCCTTGCCCGACTCGACCGTGAGCAGCGCGTCGTCGGCCCAGACGGCGTCGCCCGGCCTGACGAGGATCTCGGCGACGGACAGCGCGCCCTTGTCGCCGACGTCGGGAACGGCGATCTCGTGCAGGCGGGCCACGGCCGGCCTCAGGCCACGACCGCGTCGTTGATCGTCACCTTGCCCGTCACCTCGATCGGCCGCACCAGCGTGTCGAGCACCGGGCAATGCGACTCCACCGCCTCGATCAGCTTGCGCAGTTCCGCTTCCGGCGCGGGACTCCTCAGCACCGTCTCGTAGCTGATCTTCTGGTAGCCCGGCGGGATCGACGGATCCATGCCGAACAGCCCCTTCAGGTCCAGCGAACCCTTCAGGCTGACCTTCACCTCGTCGAGCTGGATGCCCATCATCGAGGCCATCGCCGAATACATGATTTCCTGGCAGGTGCCGAGGGAGACGAGCAGCAGCTCGACCGGATTGGCGCCCTTGTCCTTGCCGCCGAGCTCCGGCGGCTCATCGACGACGATCGGCGCGAAGCTGCGCACCTGGCCCGTGCAGCGCAC
>CAJPFL010000143.1 GCA_905339315.1 Rhodocyclaceae bacterium | reverse complement strand
AAAGGGGCAAAGTCCTCGGGCAGCAGCGCCTGCGCCAGGCTGCGCTGGGCGAAGAGGAAGCGGCCGTCGCAGACGAAGCCGAGCTCGGCCCAGTCGACGTCGTTGAGCAGGTCGCGCAGGCCTTCGAGGCCGGCATCGCGGTGGTGCGGAAACAGCGCCAGGATGGCGCCGTCGTAGTTGCGGCAGTCATTAAGGAAGAACGGCCGCGGCCGGCGCGTCTTCTGGTTGACGTAGATGCGCGGCGCGTCGGAAACGTGGTGGCGCCGGCCCCATTTCCACCAGTTGCTTTCGTCGAACTTTGTCACCCGCCGCGCCAGCAGGCGTTCCTTGAACGGCTCCAGATATGCGATCGGCCCCTCGCGGTCGAGCCAGATCATGCGCCGCAGCGCGCCCGTCTGCGCCGTCCGCGAGCAGACGAAGTCGGCGTTGCCCAGTTCGGCGTGGGCGAAGATCTCGTCGGCGCCGGAGACCGCGCCGACCTTGACGGCGAAGACGCTGGCCAGCGGCACGCTGTAGATGCCGCGGGTGAGCAGCAGCTGCCCGCCGGCGAGCACCATGCGCCGGCCGTCATGAAGGCGCCGTGTCTGGTTGCCCTTCTCGAAGCGCCAGATGGCGCAGTTGGGCACGACGCCGTCGAAGACGCGGGCGTCGCCCAGTTCCTGGAAGTCGGTGAGCGTGCCCTGGTCGAACAGCCAGGTGTTGAGCCGCGCCGCGCCGGTGGCCTTGAGGAAGTCGCGCGGCGTGATGAAGATCAGCTCGCCGCCCGGCTTGAGGTGGCGCACGCACTTCTCGATGAAGTGCAGGTACAGGTTGCTGTGGCCGTTGAGCAGGCGCGAGGCGAGGCGGCGGCGCGTGCCAGGCTGGATGTCGCGCGCCTTGACATAGGGCGGATTGCCGACGATGGTGTCGAACTTTTCCGTCTCGGGATAGGAAAAGAAATCGAGGTTCAGCGCCCCCGGTGGGCAGTGGCTCGCATCCAGTTCGATGGCGACGCAGCCGTCGATGCGGGAGGAGAAGGCGCCGTCGCCGGCGGCCGGCTCGAGCACGCGACCGCGATTGCGGCGCAGGGCCAGCATGGCGTCGACAATGGCCGGCGGCGTGAAGACCTGACCGTGACGAGCGATGTCGAGCATGGAAAATCCGCGATAATGGAGTTTGGGCGCAGGATGGCGCCTGAACGGGAAGAATTTGACGGCGAATCTTAACACGCAGGGCGGCCTGCTCAGCCGCCTGTGCCGCGCGCTGCTGGGCCTGTTCGGCTGGCGCGTCCTGCTCGTCCCGCCGCCGGTGCCGAAGGCGGTGGTGATCTTCTATCCGCACACCTCGAACTGGGATTTCCCGATCGGTGTCCTGGCGCGCGCGGCGGTCGCCATCCCGATCGGCTTCATCGGCAAGGACAGCCTGTTCCGCCCGCCTTTCGGCGGCCTGTTCCGCTGGCTCGGCGGCATTCCCGTGAACCGGCGCGAGCGCACCGGCTTCGTCGCCGCGCTGGCGGCATTGTTCACCCGGCGCGACAGCCTCTACCTGGCGATCGCGCCGGAAGGCACGCGCGCCAGGGGCGATCACTGGAAGTCGGGGTTCTACCGCGTCGCCCTCGCCGCCGGCGTGCCGCTGGGCCTGGCGTTCATCGATTACCCGCGGCGCGAGGTCGGCATCCTCGGCTGGCTGGCGCTGACCGGCAACGAGGCGGAGGACCTGGCGCAGCTGCGCGCCCTGTACGCCGGCAAGCGGGGCCGGATCGCGGAAAACGCGGGGGAGATCCGCTTCAGATAGCGGCGGGGGTCACGGCTTCTGCTCGGCCTGGCGCCGCTGCTCTTCCTGCCTGGCCCTGGCCTCGGCGCGCTGCTGGTCCTTCTTCAGCCACGCCTGCGCCTTGCGCTCGGCCCTTTCTTCCTTCCGTTTCTGCTCCTCCAGCTTCTGCTGCCGCTCGCGCTCCTGCATCTGCGCGCGCGCGCTGGCCTTGCGGGCGTCCTTTTCGCGCTTTTCTTCCTCGAGTTCGCGCTTTTCCTGCTTTTCCGCCGCCTGCGCCTGCGCCTCGGCGGCCTGCTTCTCCCTGGCAGCCCTGATCTTCGGCGCCTCTTCCGCCTGCCTGGCGCGCTTCGTCGCCTGGTCGCGCTGGCGCACTTCGCGCTCCAGCCGGCGCGCCTCGGTTTCCTTCCGGCGCGCCTCGGCGTTGCTGTCGATGCTGGCCCGCCGCGCATCCTCCAGACAGGCGGAGACGAGGGTTTTCTTCCAGCAGGTGGTGTCCGCTTCCTTGCGCTGCTTCTCCGCTTCCGCCTTGATGCGACCGGCTTCGGACTTCAGGGATTGCGCCCGGTCGAGCAGTTCCTTGCGCTCTTGCGGCGTGATGGGGGCAGCGGCGGGGGTGGCCTCTTGCGCCCAGGCCGGGGGGAGAAACAGCACGGTGAGAATCAGCAGCAGGCGTTTCATGGCGGTCATCGGGATGAGCATGCGTACAATAACGCCTTTTTCCCGCGCCGGTTGATCCGGTGGTGTAACAAATTGTGATCCTGCTGCGCAATCTCACCCTCGCCCGCGCCGGCCGGCCGCTGCTCGAAGGCGTCAATCTCAGCCTGCATGTCGGCCAGAAGGTCGGCGTCACCGGCGCCAACGGCTGCGGCAAGTCCAGCCTCTTCGCCCTGTTCACCGGCGAGCTGCACCAGGAGGCGGGCGACCTCGAGCTGCCGCCGCAATGGGTGATCGCCCATGTCGGGCAGGAGACGCCGGCGCTGGCCACCGGCGCCCTCGACTTCACGCTCGACGGCGACGCCGAGCTGCGCCGCATCGAGGCCGACCTGCGTGAAGCCGAGGACAAGCACGACGGCGAGGCCATCGCCCACCTGCACATGGACTACGGCCACATCGACGGCTACAGCGCCCGCGCCCGCGCCGCCGCGCTGCTGCACGGGCTCGGCTTCGCCGACGCCGACTTCGAGCGGCCGGTGGCGGAATTCTCCGGCGGCTGGCGCGTGCGCCTGAACCTCGCCCAGGCGCTGATGTGCCGCTCCGACCTGCTGCTGCTCGACGAGCCGACCAACCACCTCGACCTCGACGCGGTGATCTGGCTGGAAGGCTGGCTGCGCGCCTACCGCGGCACGCTGCTGATGATTTCGCACGACCGCGACTTCCTCGACGCGGTGGTCGGCCACATCGCCCACATCGAGGGCCGCCGCCTGAAACTGTACACCGGCAACTACAGCTTCTTCGAGCGCGCCCGCGC
>CAJPFL010000142.1 GCA_905339315.1 Rhodocyclaceae bacterium | reverse complement strand
GACTGGGTCGAGGCGGAGGCGGAAATCGATGCCCTGCTCGACGCGCGGCAATCCCGCTAGGCGGGTACCAGGATCACCGCCGCCAGCGGCGGCAGGGTGATGTCGAGGCTGGCGGGGAAACCCAGGTGCGCTTCGCGCCGCGCCGCGATGCCGCTGCCGTTGCCGAGGTCGCTGCCGCCGTAGTAAGCGGAATCGCTGTTGAACACCTCGCGATAGCCGCCCGCCCGCGGCACGCCGATGCGATAGGCCGGGCGCGGCACGGGCGTGAAGTTCAGCGCCACCAGAACGAAGGAGCCGTCTCGCGCCAAGCGCAGATAGCTGAGGACCGACTGATCGGCATCGTGGCAATCGCTCCAGGCAAATCCGCCCGAATCGAAATCCAGGTCGTGCAGGGCCGGCGTATCGCGATACAGCCGGTTGAGATCGCGCGCCAGGCGCTGCAGGCCGGCATGCGGCGCATGTTGCAGCAGCCACCAGTCGAGCTCGCCGCCGGCATTCCACTCGCTGCGCTGCCCCAGTTCGCTGCCCATGAAGTTGAGCTTCTTGCCGGGGGAGGTCATCTGATAGGCCAGCAGCAGGCGCGCGTTGGCGAATTTCTGCCAGTCGTCGCCGGGCATCTTGCCGAACAGCGAGCCCTTGCCATGCACCACCTCGTCGTGGGACAGCGGCAGGACGAAATTCTCGGTGTAGGCGTAGAGCTGGCCGAAGGTGAGCCGGCTGTGGTGATAGCGCCGGTGCACCGGATCGTGGGAAAGATAGTCCAGGGTGTCGTTCATCCAGCCCATGTTCCACTTCATCGAGAAGCCCAGCCCGCCCAGGTGCGTCGGCCGCGACACCATCGGCCAGGCGGTGGACTCCTCGGCAACGGTCAACGCGCCGGGAAACTCGCCGTGCACCATGACGTTGAGCTGGCGCAGAAAGTCGATGGCCTCCAGGTTCTCGCGCCCGCCGTAGCGGTTGGGCAGCCACTCGCCGGCCTTGCGCGAATAGTCGAGGTAGAGCATGGAGGCGACGGCGTCCACGCGCAGGCCGTCGAAATGGAACTCGGACAGCCAGTAGTGGGCGCTCGAGAGCAGGAAGCTCCTGACCTCGTTGCGGCCGTAGTTGAAGACGTGGGTGCCCCAGTCGGGATGGCGCTTCAGGCGCGGATCCTCGTGCTCGTAGAGCGAGCTGCCGTCGAAATGCGCCAGCGCGAACTGATCCTCGGGAAAATGCCCCGGCGCCCAGTCGAGGAGGACGCCGATGCCGGCCCCGTGGCAGGCATCGATGAAGCCGCGCAGGTCATCGGCGCTGCCGAAGCGGCGCGTCGGCGCGAAATAGCCTGTGGTCTGGTAGCCCCAGGACTCGTCGAGGGGATGCTCGGAGACCGGCAGCAGCTCGATGTGCGTAAAGCCCATGTCGAGCACGTAGGGCAACAGGTGCTCGGCCAGCTCGCGGTAGCTGTAGAAGCGCCCGTCCGGATGGCGGCGCCAGGAGCCCGCATGCAGCTCGTAGATCGAGACCGGCGCGTGCAGCCAGTCCCACTGCGCCCGGCGTGCAAGCCAGTCGCCGTCGCTCCAGGCATGCGCCGGCGGCGGCGGCACGCAGGCGGCAGTGGCCGGCCGCAGCTCGAAGCGCTGGCCGTAGGGGTCGCTCTTCACCTGCACTGCGCCGCTGGCGCGGTTGCGGATCTCGTACTTGTAGAGGGTTCCCGCCGCCAAGCCGGGAATGAACAGCTCCCATACGCCGGAGGCGCCGAGCGAGGCCATCGGGTGGATGCGCCCGTCCCAGCGGTTGAATTCGCCGACAACCGAAACGCGCTCGGCATTCGGTGCCCAGACGCGGAAGCAGGTGCCGGACACGCCCCGGCGCGGCTCGATGCGGGCGCCAAGAAGATGGTAGGCTTGGTAATTCCTGCCTTCACTGAAAAGATACAGGTCGTGGGAGGTCGCCGCCGGCGGGAAAGCATAAGGATCGTGGCAGTGCTGCCTGGCGCCCCCTTCCTCGACAAGCAATCGATAAGGCTCGTCTTGCAACGCTGCGCCACGCCACTCGAAAATGCCTGCGGGATCGGTGCATGCAAACGCCTCCATGCCGGTCGGCGTTTCCAGGGCAACGGCCGCGGCCCCGGGGCGAAACACGCGGATACGCCAGCCCCCGGTGTCCCGGGCCGGGCCGAGGCAGGAGAAGGGGTCATACTCGCGCGCCTGCAGCAGGCGCCCCCAGGGACTGGGGGCGGCAGGGTGGCGGGCAACGGGTTTTTTGGTGTTCATAGTCGCATCTGAAAGGGCAATCGCATGCAAGACGATAACGAAGCGCTGCACCAGGTCTATAGCACGACACGCGGCGGGCAGGGTCCGCGCTTCGTCAGCCAGCTAACGCGTGAGGCCTTCGCCATCGTGCTTGCCGGCGGGCGCGGCAGCCGCCTGAAGCAGCTCACCGACTGGCGCTCCAAGCCGGCTGTCCCGTTTGCCGGCAAGTTCCGGATTATCGATTTTACGCTATCCAACTGCATCAATTCCGGCATTCGCCGCATCGGCGTCGCCACCCAGTACAAATCGCAAAGCCTGATCCACCACCTGCAGCGCGGCTGGGGCTTCCTCGACGGCCGCCTCAACGAATTCATCGACCTGCTGCCGGCGCAGCAGCAACTGGGCGCCGACTGGTACAAGGGTACCGCCGACGCCGTGTTCCAGAATCTCGACATGCTGCGGCGCAATCATCCGAAGTATGTCGTCGTGCTTGCCGGCGACCATGTCTACAAGATGGACTACGGCCGCATGCTCGCGTTCCACGTCGCCGAGCAGGCCGATCTGACGGTAGCCTGCATGGAAGTGCCGCGCGAGGAAGCCAGTGCCTTCGGCATCATCAGCGTGAACGATGACTGGCGCGTCACCCGCTTTACCGAAAAACCGAAGGATCCGGAAGCCATGCCCGGCAAGCCGGATCGCTCCCTGGTCAGCATGGGCGTGTATGTCTTCAACGCCGGCTTTCTTTTCGAGCAGGTCATCCGGGACAGCGACGACCCGAGCTCCTCGCACGACTTCGGCAAGGATGTGATTCCGCATATCGTGGATCGCTACCGCGTCTTCGCCCACGATTTCGCCGGGAGCTGCGTCGGCGGGGAGGAAGGCCAACCCTACTGGAAGGATGTCGGCACCCTGGACGCCTACTGGGAGGCCAACATGGATATCGTCCATGTCACGCCGGAACTGAACCTGTATGACAACAACTGGCCGATCTGGACCTATCAGGAGCAGCTGCCCCCGGCCAAATTCATCTTCGACGACGATGACCGGCGCGGCAAGGCGATCGACTCCATCGTCTCCGGCGGCTGCATCATCAGCGGCGCCGCGGTGCGCCGCTCGCTGCTCTTCTCCGACGTCCGCATCGAGGAGCGCAGCGTGGTCGAGGACTCGGTGATCCTGCCCAAGGTGCGCATCGGCAGGAACGCGGTCATCAAGCGCGCCATCCTCGACAAGCGCTGCCGCATTCCGGACGGCATG
>CAJPFL010000141.1 GCA_905339315.1 Rhodocyclaceae bacterium | reverse complement strand
GCATGCCGCGGAATACCCGCAGGCTGACACCCGCCCTGTCCCTGCGCGGGCGATGCCTGCCCCACCCCCGCGCCGGCACGAGGCGGGGATCGACAGGGGACGCGAACATGCCACGCGCAACGGTGGCATGCGCCACGACGGTGTGGCGAGCAGTCAACGGGAATCGGAACGCCGGGAACGGAAGGGGGCGCAGCGCGGCCCGCACGACCGCTGACGGCCCGTCGCCAGCGGTCATGCAGTTACTTGATCAGCGTGACAGGCATCCCCGCCTTGCGCGACACGTCGCTGGCGACCGAGCCGAGCAGCAGATGGGTCAGCGCAGTGCGGCCGTGCGTGCCCATGACGATGCGGCCGGCGTCTTGTTCCTTCGCGAAGCGGATGATGGTGTCGGCGATATGCCCCACGGCCACGTGCCAGTGGTATGCCACGCCGGCGGCATCGAGCTTATCCCGCGCCGATTTCAGGGCCTGCAATCCCTCCTCGCGGTGGTAGGCCTCGACGTCATCGGCGGACACGAACATGCGTGCGTGACCCGAGTCGACCGGGATCTGCACGTTGAGCAGAATCAGTTCCAGCGCCGCGCCGCCCGCCAGTTCAGTCAGCATCTGGTCGATGACGCGATCCGAGTTGGCCGAGCCGTCCACCGGCACCAGCACCTTCACTCTGTCCTGCCGCTTGCCGTCACTCATGTTGCCTGTCTCCTTGCGCTCCGCTCGCCACCACCTCGACCGGCGGCTGGGGCCGTGGCGCGCGCTTCGCCAGCCATGTGCCGATCGCCATCACCAGCAGGGCGCCGGCGGTCGAGGCCGCGTATTTCAGCCAGCCGGGCTGGCCTTCGAGATAGGGCCTTACCACCGCGTCGCCGAGCAGCATGTCGCCGGCGATCCAGCCGAGCAGCGCCCCGCCGAAGGTGATCACGACCGGCAGGCGGTCCATCAGTTTCAGCACGAACTTGCTGCCCCAGACCACGATCGGGATGCTGACCAGGATGCCGAAGATCACCAGGCCGAGATCGCCCTTGGCGGCAGCGGCCACGGCGATGACGTTATCCAGGCTCATCACGGCGTCGGCGATGATGATGGTGCGGATCGCCCCGAGCAGGTGCGTGCTGCCCTCGATGCTGTCGTGGACCTCCTCCTCCGGCTGCAGCAGCTTGATGCCGATCCACAACAGCAGCAGGCCGCCGACGATCTTCAGGAAGGGAATGGCCAGCAGCTGCAGGGCGAAGAAGATCAGGATCACGCGCAGGCCAATGGCCCCGACCACGCCCCAGAAGATGCCCTGCTTGCGCTGCGCTTCCGGCAGGCGCCGGCAGGCCAGGGCAATCACGATGGCGTTGTCGCCGCCGAGCAGGATGTCGATGGCGATGATCTGTAAAACGGAGATCCAGAAGGTCGGGTTGAGTGCGGTTTCCAGCATGATTCGAGCTTATCACAGCCCAGAAAAAACCCGGCCGCAGCCGGGTTCGTTCCGAGTGAGGAAGGCCATCATCCTCCTGCGATCATGCCGAGCCGCTGCGGCAGCCAGAGCGACAGCGGCGGCCAGTAGGTGACGATGACCAGAAACACCAGCATGGTGAGCAGCCACGGCCACGTGGCAATAGTGAGCTCGGTAATGCCCATCTTGGTGATGCCAGAGGCCACGTAGAGATTCAACCCCACCGGCGGGTGGCACATGCCGACCTCCATGTTCACCACCATCAGGATGCCGAAGTGCACCGGATCGATGCCGAGCTTGACGGCGATCGGGAACAGGATCGGCGCCAGGATCAGCACGATGGAAGACGGTTCCATGAAGTTGCCGGCGGCCAGCAGCAGGATGTTGGCGATCAGCAGGAAGCCGATGACGCCGACTCCGGTGCCGATCATGGCATCGGCCATCGCCTGCGGGATGTTCTCGTGGGTCATGAGGAAGGAGAACAGCACCGCATTGGTGATGATGTAGAGCAGCATGGCGCTCATGTTGGCCGAGGAGAGCAGCACGCGGGGCACATCCTTCATGCCGAGGTCCTTGTAGATGAACACCGCGCAGATGAAGGCCCACACCGCGCTCATCGCCGCTGCCTCGGTCGGCGTGAACATTCCCGTATAAATGCCGCCCATGACGATGATGATCAGCAGCAGTCCCCAGATCGACTCCCGCAAGGCCTTGAGCCGCTCGGTCCAACTCGCCTTCGGCATGCGCGGATAGTTGTTGCTGCGGGCCCGATACCAGGTGGTCATGCCGAGCATGATCGCCAGCATGATTCCGGGTATCACGCCGGCCATGAACAGCGCGCCAACCGAAGTGTTGGTCGACACCGAATACATCACCATCACGATCGAGGGCGGGATCAGAATGCCGAGCGCCCCGGAGGTGGTGATGACCCCGGCGCCGAAGCGGTTCGGAAAGCCGGCCTTGATCATGGCCGGCAACAGGATCGAGCCGATCGCCACCACCGTCGCCGGGCTGGAGCCGGACACCGCGGCGAACAGGGCGCAGGCCAGCACACCACCCAGTCCGAGACCGCCATGGAAATGGCCGACCATCGAGGTGGCAAAGCGGATCATGCGCTTCGCCACGCCGCCGTGGGTCAGAAAGTTGCCGGCCAGGATGAAGAACGGGATGGCCATGATCTCGAACTTCTCGATGCCGGTGAACAATTTCAGCGCCACCGACTCGATCGGCACCTGCGTCAGGAAGAAGAGGAATGAGAGTACCGTCAGGCCGAGCGAGATCGAGATCGGCATGCCGGTCAGCATCAGCACGACCAGCAGGGTAAAGATGACAAAAGTGTTCATTTCCGGTCCTCCCCGTCCGTCTCGCGCGGATGCAGGTCGTCATCCATGCGGAAAACCTTGTCCTCGTTGCCGGGCGCACTGAGCGGCTGCTCCTCGATCCCATCGACATGGCCGTGGTCATGGTGCGGCAGGTCGCCCGTGCGCAGGAAGCCGACGGTCACCTGCAGGAAGCGGAAGCACATCAGGTAGGAGCCGAACGGCACCGCCGAGTAGACGGTCCATGTCGGCCATTCGAGGTCGGGCGTGGTCGGCCCTTCCGGCAGATCGCCCGTATTCAGGCCAAGGAAATTGAAGATCGCGTAATGCGCTCCGTTCTCCCAGACGAAGGTCGCGCCCAGGGTGCCGACGATGCCGGTGAAGGTTGCCCCGGCCAGCAGGCCGAAGACGATGAACCTGGCGCGGTTTCTGTCCTGCAGGCGGTTGATGAGCACATCGACGCCGACGTGGATGCCGGTGCGCACGCCGTAGGCGGCGCCGAACTTGGCCATCCAGACGAACATGATGATGCACAGCTCCTGCGCCCAGCCGAAATTCAGGCCCAGCAGCCAGTCCTGCACGCCGGGAATCGCCCAGCCGGAGGCGTAGCGGTGCATCACGGCGGCAAAGATGATCACCGTCGCCGCACCCATCAGGAAGGTAATCAGCCATTCCTCGAGATGATCAAGCGCCTTCATCGGGTTGCTCCTTCCAGAAAAAAGCCAGCCGCAGGGGCTGGCGTAGCCGGGGGCTCAGAGCTTGTTGGGATCGAAGCCGGTCGCCTTGTACACGTTTTCGATGGTTTCCTTGCCGATGCGCGACGCCATCTTCTGGTGCACAGGCACCAGGGCCTTCTTGAATGCCTGGCGCTCTGCCGCAGTCTGGACGTGGATCTGGGTCTTGCCGCTCTTCCTGACATTCTCCAGCGCCGTTTCGTTTTCGACCTTGGCGATCTGGTTGGCGTAGCGTGTCGCCTGCTCCATGGCGTCTTCGAGCTGCTTGCGGATATCCGATGGCAAGCCGTCCCAGAACTTCTTGTTCACGATCACCGCATAGCCCAGATAGCCGTGCTCGGTCAGCGTCAGGTGTTTCTGCACTTCGTGCATCTTCTGGGTATAGAGGTTGGAGATCGGGTTCTCGGTGCCGTCGACCACGCCGGTCTGCAGCGCCTGGTAGACCTCGGAGAAGGCCATCACCTGCGGCAGGCCGCCGATGGCGCGGATCTGCTCTTCCAGCACCTTGGACGACTGGATGCGCAGCTTCTTGCCCTTGAGATCGGCCGGCATCAGGATCGGGTTGTTGGCCGAGAAAGACTTGAAGCCGTTGTCCCAGTAAGTCAGGCCCTTGATGCCCTTGGCCTCCAGCTTGCCGAGCAACTGCTGGCCGACGGGGCCGAGGGTGACCTTGCGAAGGCCATCGTAGCCGTCGAAGATGTAGGGAAGGTCGAACACCTCGAACTCCTTCACGCCGAGCGGCCCGAACTTGGCCAGCGACGGCGCCAGCATCTGCACGGCACCGAGCTGCAACGCCTCCATCTCTTCCTTGTCCTTGTACAGCGTGCTGTTGGCGTAAACCTCGACCTTGACCTTGCCCTTGGTCAGCTCGGCCGCCTTTTTGGCAAAGAATTCTGACGCCTTGCCCTTCGGCGTGTCATTGGCCACGACATGGCTGAACTTGATGACGATCGGCTGCTGGGCGAGCGCCGTGTACGAGAAAGCCAGGGTGATGGCCCCAAACAGCAGGGAATACAGTTTCATGATCTCCTCCTTATTGAATCGCTGCCAGCTTGGCCGGCGGGTATTGGCGACTGGCATTCTGGGCAATGCCTCCCTCCTGAACAATTGTGGTTATCCGCAATCCTTTCCCCGCCCTTGGCATGATGTAACATGTTCTCAGGCAACGATTTTCCGTCACACATGGAAACCATTTCCCCGCGCCTGCCGAAACTGCAGCCCTGGTACTTGGCTGCGCCGCGCATCGCCATTGGCCTGTTCGTGCTGGCGGTGATCGCACTGTTCTGGCTTCTGCATCGGCAGGAACTCGATGAGCAGCGCGCCAGCCTGATCGGCGACACCCTTTGGGTGGAACAAAATCTGCAATTCAGCCTGTCACGCAGCCAGGAGCATCTGCAGCAGCTCGGCCAGAACTATTTCGCGGGAGAGGGCCCGGACAAGAATCTCGGCGCGCGCATCCGCAGCTTCCTGCTCAACAACCCGGGCATCGCGCATCTGCAGATTTTAGGCGCTGACGGCCTGCCCCTGAGACGCGACCCGGGGGTAATCGGCGAGACCGTCGTCAGCGAGGACCTGCGTCCGGAGCCCTTGCGCCAGGCCTTCCGCCTGTCGCGCTCGACCGGACTGCCCACTTTCAGCGCCAGCCAGGACATCGACGGCGAATGGTTCTTCAACCTCGTCGTGCCGCATTTCCGCGATGGCATGCATATCGGCTCGCTCGTCGCAGCCTATTCGATCCGCAAGCTGCTGGCCGACCAGGTGCCCTGGTGGTTTGCCCAGAAATACCGCCTCAGCGTCGTGGATGCGAACGGCTTGACCCTCGGCTCGAAGTCGAACATCGAGGCCGGCGAGGAGACCCTGCGCCACCGCATTCCCTTCGATCCGCCCGGTCACGGCCTGGTGCTGGTCGCTTCGGCCTACCAGGCGGAGACCAACCTCGCACGCAACCTGCTCGCACTGGCCATCGTGGCCCTCGGCGCCGGCGTGGTGGCCAGCCTGTGGGCACAGCGCCGCCACATGCAGAAGCGCCTTGATGCCGAGCAGGCTCTCTCCAATGAATACGCCTTCCGCAAGGCCATGGAAGACTCGCTGTTTACCGGCCTGCGTGCGCGCGATCTCGAGGGCCGCATCATCTACGTCAACCCGGCCTTCTGCCGCATGACCGGCTTCGATGCCGCCGAACTGGTGAATCGCCTGCCGCCGATGCCCTACTGGGCCCCCGAGGAGCACGAGGCTACGCAGGCCGCGCACCAGAGATCGCTGGCCGGCCAGGCGCCCAACGAAGGGGTTGAACTGCGCTTCCAGCGCAAGAACGGCGAGCGTTTCGACGCCCTGATTTATGAGGCGCCGCTGATCGATGCCGAAGGAAGGCATAGCGGCTGGATGGGCTCGGTGGTCGACATCACCGAGCGCAAGCGCGCCGAGGAACTGGCACGCCAGCAGCAGGAGAAGCTGCAGTTCACCGCGCGCCTAGTCACCATGGGCGAAATGGCCTCGACACTGGCCCATGAAATCAACCAGCCGCTCTCGGCCATCTCCAGCTACACCACCGGCTGCCTCAACCGTCTCGAGGCCGGTGACCTGCCGCGCGACGAACTGCGCGAGACGCTCGGCAAGCTGGCCAGCCAGGCGCAGCGCGCCGGGCGCGTCATCCGCCGCATCTACGACTTCGTTCGCCGCAGCGAACCGCAGCGCGCACGTTGCGAGATCAACGCCATCGTCGAGGACGCCGTCGGCCTGATCGAGGGCGATGCGCGCAAACGCGGGGTAAAAATCGCTGCCGAACTGGCCGGCGGCCTGCCGCCGGTGCGCGCCGACCGCGTCATGCTGGAGCAGGTGCTGCTAAACCTGATGCGCAACGGCATCGATGCCATGCAGGCAACCCCGATGGCGGACAGGGAACTCCGCATCCGGACCGCCGCCGTGGAAGATGGCATCGCGGTGAGCGTTGCCGACCGCGGCAACGGGATCGCCCAGGAAGCCGTCGAGAGGCTGTTCGAGCCCTTCTTCTCGACCAAGCCCGAGGGCATGGGCATGGGGCTCAACATCTGCCGCTCGATCGTCGAATCCCACAAGGGCCGCCTGTGGGTCGAGGCCAACCCGCCTGGCGGCAGCGTCTTCCGCTTTGCGCTGCCGGCGGCATGAGTCCCCTCGCCCATATCGTCGATGACGACGAGGCCATCCGCGACGCCCTCACCTGGCTGTTCCGTTCGCGCCATGTCGACTCGCGCGCCTGGCCATCGGCGGAAGCCTTTCTCGCCGACTGGCGCGATGACCTGCGCGGCTGCCTGGTGCTCGACGTGCGCATGGGCGGCATGAGCGGCCTGCAGCTCTTCGACCTGCTGGTCGAGCGCGGCTCGCGGCTGCCTGTGATTTTCCTGAGCGGCCACGGCGACATACCGCTCGCCGTGGCC
>CAJPFL010000140.1 GCA_905339315.1 Rhodocyclaceae bacterium | reverse complement strand
GTCCAGCAAGCTGATCAAGGACTTCGCTCGCCCCGAGGTGCTCCACATCGCCGGGCTGTTTCACGACATCGCCAAGGGGCGCGGGGGCGACCATTCGCTGAAGGGGCGGGTGGATGCAGCGCGCTTCTGCAGGCAGCATGGCCTGACGCATGAAGACACCGAACTGGTGGTGTGGCTGGTGGAGCACCACCTTTTCATGTCCGCGACTGCACAAAAGCAGGATTTGTCGGACCAGGACGTCATTGCCGCCTTTGCAGCAAAGATTCCGAACGACCGCTACCTTGTTGCGCTATACCTGCTCACGGTCGCCGATATCCGCGGCACCAGCCCGAAAGTATGGAATGCATGGAAGGGCAAGTTGCTCGAAGACCTTTTCTGGGCCACACGGCGCTACATGGCAGGGGGCAAGATCGCGGACCATGTCGGAGAAATCCGCACCAGCACGCAAGAAATCCTGAACCTGTATGCGATCGCGCCGGAGGCCTATGAGATGTTGTGGGCGCAGTTCGATTCGGAATATTTCCTGCGCCACGAGCCGGACGAAATTGCCTGGCACACGCGTTTGCTGGCATACCGCGTAAACAGCGACGTGCCGGTCGTCAAGGCGCGCCTGAGCCGCATCGGGGAAGGCCTGCAAGTGATGGTGTATGGCCCGGACCAGCCTTTCCTATTTGCGCGCATTTGCGGTTTTTTTGAACGGCTGCACTACAACATCATGGAAGCCAAAATTCACACCACTCAGCATGGCTATGCGCTGGACAGTTTTATGGTGATGGATGCGGGAAAAAGCGAGACAAACTACCGCGACGTGATGAACTACATCGAGTATGAACTGGCACAGCAGCTGTCGGGCGCAAAGCCCCTGCCCGCCCCGCTTGCCGGCAAGATGAGCCGCCAGCTCAAGCACTTTCCCATCACGCCTGAAGTTGGCATCGCACCGGACGAAAAAGGCAGGTATGTGCTTTCCATCATCGCTGGCGACCGCCCCGGTTTGCTGGCGCGCATCGCGCATGTGCTGGCGCATAACAGCATTCACCTGCTCAGTGCCAGGATCAACACGCTGGGCGCACGCGCCGAGGACACCTTCCACATAACCGGTGCGGCACTTGCCCAGCCACAAGCCGTTGCGGCATTGCGCGAGGAATTACTGCAGCGGATTTCCTAGTTTTGCACCGGGTGTGCCTGCAACTGGGTAGACAGCTTCAGCCCCTGCATCGCAACCTGCTCCAGATCCGCAGATACAAGCTGATTACCCTGCACCATGCCGTCTGCGACATGTGCTGCTTGAAGCGTGCCTATGGAGGGCTCTGAATGGTTCAGTACCAGAGGCGACAGCGCTGCCACGCTAACCACCAACGATGCGACCAGTGCGCCCTGGAACACCTTGCCGCGCTTCTCCACTTTGCGCAACTGGCTCATAAGACGCAGCGCCTCCAGTTCCGCATTGGCCTTGCTGGCATCGTCGCGCATGCTGGCCGCCATGCGCTTGTTGAATTCTTCCTCTGCCTGCGATGCCAAGGCAGCCTGCTGCTGCGCCTTCATCTTTTCTTCCGCCGCCAGACGGGCGTTGCGCTCCGCCAGTTCAAGGTTTTTTGCTGAAACAGCAGCTTGCTCTTCTGCGGCGATGCGTGCCTCTATTTCCATCACGGCATGCTGCTCTGCATCCAGACGCGCTTGCTGAATATCGCGCAATTCGATTTCAGAATCATAATTGGCTTTTGTGCTTTCAAGGCGTTGCCGCTCGATGCGCTGATTCTCCTCGGCTAATAGTCTGGACTCTTGCGCAACGACCAGACGCTGGCGCACCAGTTCCATGGCCTGATCCTCGGCCTGCAGCTTTTCCGCCTCGGCTTGGGCAACCCGTGCCTCGGCCTCGGCATACAATTGGGCCGCAGCAACCTCTCTGGCACGCGCTTCCTCGTTGATGCGCTCGATCTCAGCCATGGCCCGCTGTGCTGCCTGTGCGCTTGCTTCGGCCAATTGCTTCGCTTCGTGTTCGGCAGCCAGGCGCTGACATTCCAGCTCCGTGGCATGCTGTTCCGCTTGCAGTTTTTCCGCTTCGACCTGTGCGGCTTGCGCTTCGGCATCGGCATGCAGCTTGGCTGCAGCGATCGCTTCTTCCGCCAACCTCAGCGTGGCCGCCGCAGCCTCGCGGGCGCGCGCCTCCATGGCAATGCGCTCGTTTTCGGCTGATATCGCCTGTTGTTCAGCAGCCTTGCGCATTTCGATTTCAGCGATGCCGCGCTCTGCTGCCTGTACACTTGCTTCGGCCAATTGCTTCGCTTCCTGTTCGGCAGCCAGACGCTGGCGCGCCAGCTCCGTGGCATGCTGTTCGGCTTGCAGTTTCTCCGCTTCAACCTGTGCGGCTTGCGCTTCGGTATCGGCATGCAGCCTGGCTGCAGCAGTCGCTTCTTGCGTAAGCCTCAGGGTAGCTTCCGCCGCCTCGCGGGCGCGCGCTTCCATCGCAACACGTTCATTCTCGGCTTCTATCGCCTGTTGTTCTGCTGCCTTGCGTGCTTCGAATTCGGCGATGGCACGTTGCGCTGCCTGTGCGCTTTCATTGGCCAATTGCTTGGCTTGTTGCTCGACAGACAGACGCTGACGCGCCAGCTCCGTGGCACGCTGTTCGGCTTGCAGTTTCTCCGCTTCGATTTGTGCCGCTTGCGCCTCGGTCTCGGCATGCAGCTTGGCTGCGGCAATCGCCTCCTGGGCGAGTTTCACAGCGGTGGCTGCTGCGTCACGGGCGCGTGCTTCCATGGCGATGCGCCCATTGTTGGCTTCGATCGCCTGTTGTTCGGCGGCCTTGCGTGCTTCGATTTCGGCGATGGCACGTTGTGCTGCCTGTGCGCTTTCTTCGGCCAGCTTCCTGGCCTGTTGCTCCGCGGCCAGACGCTGACGTTCCATTGCAGTGGCATGCGCTTCGGCCTTTAGCTTGTCCATTTCAGCCTGCGCAGCCTGCGCTTGCGTACTGGCGTGCAGTCTGGCCATGTTCAGGGCGCGCACTTCGGCATCTTCTTTTGCCTGTGCAGAAGCAAGCGCTACTTCCGCCAGCTTGAGGGTGGACTCTGCTGCTTCCCGGGCGCGCGCCTCTGTGGCAATGCGTTCATTTTCTGCTGCAATCGTTTTTTCTTCGGCAACCATGCGGGCTTCGATTTCGGCGATGGCATGCTGCGCTGCCTGTGCACTTTCTTCGGCCAATTGTTTGGCCAGTTGTTCGGCAGCCGCGCGCTGACGCGCCAGCTCCGTGACATGCTGTTCGGCTTGCAGTTTCTCCGCTTCGATTTGTGCCGCTTGCGCCTCACTCTCGGCGTGCAGTTTGGCCGCAGCAATCGCTTCCTGGGCCAGTTTCATAGCGGTGGCCGCAGCGTCGCGGGCGCGTGCTTCCATGGCAATGCGCTCGTTGTCGGCCGCGATCGCCTGTTGTTCTGCGGCCTTGCGTGCTTCAGCTTCGGCGATCGCACGCTGTGCTGCCTGTGCGCTTTCTTCGGCCAGCTTCCTGGCCTCTTGTTCAGCGGCAAAGCGCTGGCGCTCCATTGCAGTGGCACGCGCTTCGGCCTGCAGCCTTTCCGTTTCAGCCTGCGCGGCTTGCGCTTGCGTGCTGGCATGCAGTTTGGCCATATTCAGGGCGCGCATCTCGGCATCTTCCTTTGCCTTGGCAGAGGCAAGCGCTTCTTCCGTAAATTTCAGGGTGGCTTCTGCAGCCTCCCGAGCGCGCGTCTCCACGGCAATGCATTCATTGTCAGTTTCGATCGCCTGCAATTCGGCCGCCATGCGCGCCTCGATTGCTGCAAGTGCCTGACTTTCTGTCCGCATGCGATCTTGCGCAATCCGCGTCGCCTCTGCACACTTGGCGCTATATTGCTGGGCAAGAACACTAGCCTGTTGTTCTGCCACAATGCATTCGTGCGCTGCACTGATGGACGCATTGACTGCCGCAGCCTTTTCTTCCTGGGCCCGGCGTGCCGCAGCAGCCAGCTCGGCACACTGCTGCACAGCCTGCGCCAGCTGATTATCGACCTCAGCTTTGGCCTGCGCTTCCTGGGCCGCAACACGGTCAGCCAGCAGCCGCGAGAGCTCGGCATCCGCCAGTTCGCGCTCTGCGCGCGCCCTTTCCTCGGCGACCTGCTTCGCTTGTGCGGCCATTTCGGCACGCCGGTTGGCTTCGGCTTCAGCATCTGCCTCGGCCTGCAACTGGAGTTCGATGCCACGCGCGGCGAGCATTTCGGCCTCGGCCCGCTGCTGTGCTACGACAATCAAGTCACGCTCGGCTTGCAGCTTGCACTGTGCGGCCTGTTTAGCCTGCTTTTCCATTGCCAGCCTGTCGCGCGCTTCCACCCCGGCCTGCCGCAACAGTGCATTGGCTTCTTCCCGTTCCCGCGCAGCCAGCCGCTCGGATTCTTCACGGGCGGCCAGCAACTCCATCATTTCCTGCTCAACATGCCGGCTATACTCAGCCGCAAAAATATTCTGCTGTTCATTTTTTGCGCATGCTTCGCGGCATGCCTGGGCCGCTTCAATGGCTTTGGTTTCTGCCGCAATGCAGGCATCCGCCTCTTCCTTTGCCTGACGCTCGGCAAGAGTGCGTTGCTGGATCAGCTTGGCGGCCTGCCCGTCGGCTTCGGCGCGCGCCAGCGCAGCCCGCTCGGCTTCCAGCTCGGCAGCCGCGCGTTTCTGGCTCTCCGCCAGCGCCGCATTTTCGGCACGCACGCGTGCCTCCATCGCCTCAATCGCAGAGGCCTCGGCTTTAGCCTTGGCATTGGCCTGCGCCAGCGCTTCCCTTTCAGCATTAGCCTGTTCTCGTGTCGCCCGGGCAATCGACTCCTCGGTGCGGGTTTTCTCCTGCGCCAGCAAAATCGCTTCGCGTTCAATCTGGGTGCGTTTTTCGGCGGCTTCACGTGCCGCCTGTTCCTCGACCAGGCGTTGTTCCAGGGCTTCCTGCGCCTCTTGTTCGGCACGCAGCTTGGCCTGTATCTTTTCAGCAAGAAGTGTCTCTGTCAGCAATTTGGCCTGAGCCGACTCGATCAGCTCGCGTTCAAAATTTGAGCGCGCCAGCACCTCATCAGCCAGTTTTGACTCGACCTGGTTTCTCTCCTCAATCCGCTTGGCCAGTTCGCTCTCATAACTGATTTTTGTCTGCGCAATCGCACGTGCATGGGCCTCTGCCCGCATCCGCACCTGCAGCGCAAGTTGTGCCTCGATTTCCGCCTCGATACGGGCATGCGCCTCTTGTATCGTTTCTGCTTCAGCAAGACTGTGCTCTGCCTGTGTGTCAACCAAACGGATATTTTTTTGTACTGACATGATCTGCCCCATTAGCGAATTGGTGTGGTCACCAGCGCCAGACGTACTGGCACAGCGCTACGGTAGCAGCTATGCCTGCCGGACAAGCCGGGAATAACGGCAGAAAACCGGGTTATTTAGGGGGATTAACGTGGGAGATTCCCGGCCGGTGATTTGCTGAGCCAACCAATCCCACATTCTCCGCACGATAGTTTTTACCTATCGATCTCTTTATAACATTCAATTGGATAGATTGATCCAGCATGCCTAACATTCGTTCCGTACCACATTTTCAAGCCAACCAAAGGAGAAACACACATGAATGCATCTTTGATCAACACCGAAATCATCCCGTTCAAGGCCACCGCCTATCACAACGGCAAGTTCGTCGAAGTCACCGAAGCCACGCTCAAGGGCAAGTGGTCCGTTGTGTTCTTCTACCCGGCCGACTTCACTTTCGTCTGCCCGACCGAACTGGGCGACCTGGCCGACAACTATGCCGAATTCAATAAGATGGGCGTGGAAATCTACTCCGTGTCCACCGACACCCATTTCACCCACAAGGCCTGGCACGACACGTCGGAAACCATCAGGAAAATCCAGTTCCCTATGGTGGGCGACCCGACCGGCACCATCACCCGCAACTTCGGCGTGATGATCGAAGAGGCAGGGCTGGCAGAGCGCGGCACCTTTGTCATGGACCCGCAGGGCCGGATTCAGGTCATCGAGATCAATGCCGGCGGCATCGGCCGCGATGCCTCCGAGTTGCTGCGCAAGGTGAAGGCCGCCCAGTACGTGGCCTCCCACCCGGGCGAAGTCTGCCCGGCCAAGTGGCATGAAGGCGAAGCCACGCTGGCGCCATCGCTGGATCTGGTGGGCAAAATCTGATGGCCCGCCCCGCTCCCGGCATCAGTCCGGGAGCGGGATTACAGCGCAAAGGTTCCGTGCACACGCCGGGCCTTTGCAGTGCAATCCCACATGAGGAGAAAACCATGCTCGACACCAACATCAGAAATCAGCTCAAGACCTACCTGGAACGCTTGCAGCAGCCGGTCGAACTCGTTGCCTCGCTCGACGCCAGCGCAAAGGCCGCCGAGATGCGCGAACTGCTGAGCGAGATCGGCACGCTGTCGCCGCTGGTCCGGGTGCGCACGGACGGCACGAATGTCCGCCGCCCCTCCTTTGCCATCGGCCGCCCCGGCGAAGCGGCGCGCATCCATTTCGCCGGCATACCGATGGGCCACGAATTCACCTCGCTGGTGCTCGCCCTGCTGCAGGCCGGCGGGTATCCGCCGAAGGTGGATGTCGCCACCATCGAGCAGATACGTGGCCTTGCCGGCACCTTCCGCTTCGAGATCTTCATTTCCTTGTCCTGCCACAACTGCCCGGACGTGGTGCAGGCGCTGAACCTGATGGCGGTACTCAATCCCGGCGTCGAGAGCGTCATGATCGATGGCGCGCTGTTCCAGGACGAAGTCGAGCGTCGCCAAGTAATGGCCGTACCGATGGTGTTGCTGAACGGCGAACCGTTCGGGCAGGGCCGCATGACGCTGGAAGAGATCCTCGCCAAGGTGGACGGCGGCGCAGGCAGCCGCGATGCCGCAAAGTTGAATGCGAAGGAGGCCTTCGATGTCCTCGTCGTCGGCGGCGGTCCGGCCGGTTCGGCGGCTGCCATCTATGCTGCGCGCAAGGGCATCCGCACTGGCGTGGTCGCCGAACGCTTCGGCGGCCAGGTGCTCGACACGCTGGCCATCGAGAACCTGATCTCGGTGCCGCATACCGAAGGGCCGAAACTGGCTGCGGCGCTGGAGCAGCATGTCAGGGAATACGAGGTCGACATCATGAACCTGCAGCGCGCCGAAGCGATTGTGCCTGCGGGTGACGACGGCCTTGCCCAGGTCAGGCTGGCCAGCGGCGCGACGCTCAGGGCGAAGTCCGTCATCATCGCCACCGGCGCGCGCTGGCGCGAGATGAACGTGCCCGGAGAGAGGGAATATAAAGCGAAGGGCGTGTGCTTCTGCCCGCACTGCGACGGTCCGCTGTTCAAGGGCAAGCGCGTCGCGGTGATCGGCGGCGGGAACTCGGGCGTGGAGGCTGCGATCGATCTGGCTGGCATCGTCGCTCATGTCACGCTGCTCGAGTTCGACAGCAAGCTGCGCGCGGATGCCGTGCTGCGTGCCAAGCTCACCAGCCTGCCGAATGTCACGGTCATCACCAGCGCGCAGACTACCGAGGTGCGCGGCGATGGCGAGAAGGTGACCGGCCTCGGCTATCAGGATCGCATCAGCGGGGAGGCCAGGCGCATCGACCTCGAGGGCATCTTCGTGCAGATCGGCCTGCTGCCGAATACCGGCTGGCTCAAGGGCACCGTCGCGCTCTCGACCCGCGGCGAAATCGAGGTCGATGCACGGGGCCAGACCTCGGTGCCCGGCATATTCGCCGCCGGCGACGCAACGACGGTGCCCTACAAGCAGATCATCATCTCGATGGGAGAAGGTGCGAAGGCCGCGCTCGGCGCCTTCGACCACCTGATCCGGAGTTCTGCGCCGGCAACGACTGCGAAGGTGCCGGTGTAGTATCATTTTGAACCCAGATAATCCATTAGGGCGCGAGATGATGGCGAGACAGGTTGCGAGACAGCTTTGTCGGTTGGGAGAAGCCCATGGCCAGCCTATGGGCGCCGAGCAAGCGGCAAAACTGGCTGCGAACTGACCGCCAGCGCTCGTGCAGGCTCGAAGAGCCGCCTAATGAATTATCTGGGTTGAATACTTGCCCACAGCAGAGGGAGGCATACCATGGACATGGAACCCGTCGCATCCAGACCGGGCTGGCTTGGGCTGCTGCGCGACCATGCACGGCTCCACGCTCCGGTGACGCTGGGTCTGGGGCTTGCCCTGCTGGGTGTGCTGGCCCTGCTGATTCAAAGCATCACGCAGGTGATTGGCGGCAACGCTGCCCCGGGATTCCGGCTGGCCCTGCTCGGCGGAGCGGCGGGATTTGCGGCGACAGCGCTGGGTGCGTTGCCGGCGCTCGTACTGCGAGGATTGCCCCAGCGCGTGGAGGACAGCCTGCTGGGCCTGGCAGCAGGAATGATGCTCGCTGCCAGCGCATTCTCGCTGTTGCTGCCTGGCCTGGAAGCAGGTGAGGGAATACTAGGCAGCAAG
>CAJPFL010000139.1 GCA_905339315.1 Rhodocyclaceae bacterium | reverse complement strand
CACCACGGCGCGCTGCGCGACTCGGCGGTGATCAACGAAGTCGTCGGCTTCATCGGCGCGGCAGCGTGACGACCGCCGCCGTGCCGCCGCCGGCGCGCCCGGCGAGCGCCACCTCGCCGCCGTGGGCGCGGGCGACGGCGCGGGCGATGGCCAGTCCGAGGCCGGTGCCGCCGGTGTGGCGCGCGCGCGAGGCCTCCAGGCGCACATAGGGTTCGAAGACGCGCTCGCGTTCTTCCGCCGGGATGCCGGCGCCACGGTCCTCGATGCGGATCTCCACCGACGAAGCGTTATCGACAAGCGTCACGTCCACCGCGCCGCCGCCGTAGCGGCGCGCGTTGTCGATCAGGTTGGCGAGGCAGCGGCGCAGCGCCTGCGGCCGGGCGGTGAGCGGCGCCGCCGTGCCGTGCAGGCTGACTTTTGCGCCGGCCGCCTCGGCGTCCTCGGCGAGGCCCTCGAGCAGCGCCACCAGGTTGAGCTTCACCGCCTGCTCGGTGTCGGCGCCGGCGCGCAGGTAGTCGAGCGTGCCGCCGACCATCGCATCCATCTCCTCGATGTCTCGCTGCATGGCGGCGCGCGCATCATTCTCGGGCAGCTGCTCCAGGCGCAGGCGCAGGCGGGTCAGCGGCAGGCGCAGGTCGTGCGAGACGCCGGCCAGCGCCTGGGCGCGCGTCTCCAGGTAGGCCTTCAGCGAACGCTGCATGGCATTGAAGGAGCGCGCCGCGCGCGCCACCTCCTGCGGCCCCTTCTCGTCGAGCGGCTTCTGGTCGAGGTTGCGCGCCAGGCCGTCGGCGGCATTCGCCAGCGACGCCAGCGGCCGCGTCAGGCGGCGCACCGCCCAGCCGGAGAGCAGCGCCACGACGATGGCCAGCAGCGCCAGCAGGCCGAGCAGGCGCAGCGGCCAGTCCGACGGCGGCTGCGGCAGCGCATGGCGGAAAGTCACCACCGTGCCGTCGCCGAGCCGCGCCTGCGTCACCGCCAGCAGCACCAGCGGGCCGTCGTGGCGCATGTGCCTGTCCTGCCGCTCCATGTCGCGGCCGGGGCGCCGCTCCGCCCGCGGCACGTGGCGGATCGACAGCACCTGCAGCGGCAGCGGCCGCTCGAGTTCGCGAGACACGCGCTGCAGGAACACCGAGGCCTCGGGTCCCAATTCCGCGCCGCTCGCCTGCCAGGGCTCGTCGAGGGTCAGCCGCGTCGGCGGCACGCTCAGCGCGCGCACCAGGCGCGGCCGCTCCTCGGCCGGCGCCGCATCCAGCACGCTGATGATGCCGGCGATGCGCTGGGCGGCGTATTCGCGCCGCAGCCGGTCGCCGAAGCGCGAGCGGTCGTCGAGCAGCAGCCAGGTGCCGGCGAGCTGCGCCACGAGGATGCCGGCGACCAGCGCCAGCACGATCTGGCCGAACAGGCTGCGGGGGAGGAATCTCACGCCTGCCGCTCCACGTCCGCCGCCAGCATGTAGCCCTCGCTCCTCACCGTCTTGATCAGCTGGGGCTCGCGCGCGTCGTCGTCCAGGCGCCGGCGCAGGCGGTGCACCATGACATCCACGCTGCGGTCGAAGGGGCCGGCCTCGCGCCCGGCCAGCACATCCATCAGCTGGTCGCGCGTCAGCACGCGGAAGGGGTTCTCGGCGAAGGCGCGCAGCAGCTTGAATTCCCCGTTCGAGATCGGCACCACCACGCCGTCGGCGCCGACGAGGTGGCGCGCGCCGAGGTCGAGCGTCCAGCCGGCGAAGGCGAAGGCGCGTGCCGGCGCCTCGCGCGCGGCGTTCTCGCCGGCGCGGCGCAGGATGCTGCGGATGCGCGCCAGCAGCTCGCGCGGGTTGAAGGGCTTCGGCAGGTAGTCGTCGGCGCCCATCTCCAGGCCGACGATGCGGTCGGTGTCCTCGCCGCGCGCGGTGAGCATCAGGATCGGCAGCGCAGCGCTGGCGGGGGCGGCGCGCAGCTCGCGGCAGAGCGCCAGGCCGTCCTCGCCCGGCAGCATCAGGTCGAGGATCACCAGGTCCGGCGCGGCGGCGGCGATGCGTTGCCGCATGGCGGCGCCGTCCCCGGCCACATCGACGTCGTAGCCGTTGCCGCCGAGGTAGCCGCGCAGCAGCTCGCGCAGCTCGGGGTCGTCGTCGACGATCAGGATTCGCTTGTTCATGGCCGCTAGTGTAGTGCGCCGGGCGTGCCGCGGCGCAATTGTGAGCCGTCTTCGACAAAGCGTTACAAATCGTTAACAAAACCGCCGCCGGCAGAAAAAACCCGGTTACACCTGGCGTGTTTAATGGGCACCGTACCTCAACCACACGGAGATCCACATGAACACGAACAACCGCAGCAAGCTCGCCACCGCCTTCGTCGCCGCCGGCCTCGCTCTCGCCGCCGCGCTGCCGGCCGCCGCCTCCCCCGGCTTCGGCCCCGGCATGGGCGGCCGCGAAATGACCCCGGAGATGCAGCAGCGCATGCAAACCCGCATGCAGGCCCGCCTCGACCAGATGGCCAACCGCCTGGAGATCAAGGCCTCGCAGCAGGACGCCTGGCAGGCCTACGTCAAAACGCACAAGGAGATGTTCGACGGCGGCATGAAGCCCGCGCCGAAGGACGCCGACGCCGCCACGATCGCGCGCCACCGCGCCGACATGGCCGCGAAGATGGCGACGAAGCTCGCCATCCACGCCGACGCCACGGCCAAGCTGCAAAGCGCGCTGACGCCGGAGCAGGCCAAGACCCTCGCCGACATGACGCGCCAGCCGATGGGCGGACGCCACGGCAGGCACGGCGGCCGCGGCGAACAGGGCCCGCGCGGCCAGATGGGCGGCATGGGCGGAATGGGTGGCGGCATGGGCGGCATGCGCTGAGC
>CAJPFL010000138.1 GCA_905339315.1 Rhodocyclaceae bacterium | reverse complement strand
TGGCCGATGCGCTCGCCCTCCCGCAGATGCAGGATCATTCCATGGTAGTCCACCGGGTCGCCGATGCCGTAGATGGCCGAGACGGTGCCGACGATGACCACGTCGCGCCGCTCGAGCAGGGATTTCGTCGCCGAGAGCCGCATCTGCTCGATATGCTCGTTGATCGAGGAATCCTTCTCGATGAACAGGTCGCGCGAGGGGACGTAGGCCTCTGGCTGGTAATAGTCGTAGTAGGAGACGAAATATTCAACGGCGTTTTCCGGGAAGAACTCGCGGAATTCCGAATAGAGCTGCGCCGCCAGCGTCTTGTTCGGCGCCAGCACCATCGCCGGCCGGCCCAGCCGGGCAATGACGTTGGCCATGGTGTAGGTCTTGCCCGAGCCGGTGACGCCGAGCAGCGTCTGGTACATCAGGCCGTCCAGGATGCCCTCGACCAGTTTTTCGATGGCCTCCGGCTGGTCGCCGGCCGGCGGAAACGGCTGATACAGGGAAAACGGGCTGTTGGGGAAGGTGACGGCCACTTGTTGCGCGCTTGGAATGTCAGAGGCGAATTCTAGCCCGGCTCAGTCTCGTGTGCCGCCAGTTTCCCCGAGAACAGGCTCGCGGCAACGATCATCGCGCCACCGAGCCACTCCTTCAAAGTCATGGCCTCCCCCGCCAGCAGCCAGGAAGCCAGCGCGGCGACCAGGAGTTCGAAGAGAAAGATGACGATCGCCCTGTTGGCGGGCGTGTGCGTCAGGCCGTACTGGACAAAGAGGTTCGTCGCCAGCAGCACCAGGCCGATCAGCGCGACCAGCAACCAGCCCGCCATGGGGGGCAAGGTGACTGCGCCCGGCTCGAAAGGCAGCACGGCCAGCCCGACCACCACCACGCCGGCGAAGACTGCCATCGATTTCACTTCGATGGACAGCTCCTGCGCCTTGCGGATGAGCACGTTGGCGAAGGCGAACAGGAATCCGGCCGCCAGGCCGAGCCATTCGGCCCCGTTCTCCGGCAGCGGCAGGCCCAGGCTCGGCTGCCACAGCATGACGACGGCGCCCGCCAGCGACAGTCCGATCACCGCCGCGCCAGGGAGACTGACTTTTTCCCCGAGCAACAGGCGCGCAAGCAGCACGGTCCACAACGGCGCCAGGTAGAACAGCAGCAGCACCCGCATCACCTCGCCGTGCACCGTCGCTAGGACGTAGCCAAGGTTGCAGCCGCCGGCGACGAGCCCGATCATGGCCAGCATCCAGCCCGGCCTGAAACCGGCCAGCTGGCGCCGGAACAGGCCGAGACCGAGCAGGAACGCGACGAAATAGGTCAGCGTGGCGCCCAGCGCCGGGGACACCGCCATGCCTTCCAGCGTGCGGTAGGGATGCCAGATGAGTCCCCAGATCGTGGCGCCGGCGAGCAGCGAAACCAGGGCAACGGTGTTTTTGGTGCAACTCGCTTCGCTCATTTTCTTTGCCGGCATGGCAGGCGCACTTATAATTCGTTTTTACCGAGAAGAAGCGGCAAACTGTTCCGTGCCGCAGACAAGACGTGAATCCCGACCTCGACAGGCTCCACCCCTACCCGTTCGAAAAACTGCGCCAGCTGTTCCGGGGCATACAACCCCCTGCCGGGTTGCGCGAGATCCGCCTGTCCATCGGCGAACCGCAGCACGACACGCCGGCCTTCATAAGGGATGCGCTCTCCGCTCATCTTCAGGGGCTGGCGAATTATCCCACGACCTCCGGCAGCGATGCCTTGCGCGAGGCGATTGCCGGCTGGCTGGCGCGCCGTTACGGCATTCCTGCACCCGACGCCGTCAATCAGGTATTGCCGGTAAACGGTTCCCGCGAGGCGCTGTTCGCCTTTGCCCAGTGCGTCGTCGACCGCTCGCGCGGCGATGCCCTGGTGCTCAGCCCGAATCCCTTCTACCAGATCTACGAAGGCGCCGCGCTGCTCGCCGGGGCGCAGCCGGCCTTTCTCAACCATCTGCCCGAAAAAGGCTTCCGCTCCGATTTCGACGCGATTTCCGAATCCGTCTGGAAGCGCATCCAGCTTGCCTATGTCTGTTCGCCGGACAACCCGACCGGCAAGGTGCTCGGCCTGGAGGAATGGCAGCGCCTGTTCGCGCTGGCCGACCGCTACGGCTTCGTCATCGCCAGTGACGAATGCTATTCGGAAATCTATTGTGACGAGGCCGCCCCGCCGCTGGGCGTGCTGCAGGCGGCGCGTGCCCTCGGCCGCGACGACTATCGCGGCATCGTCATGTTCTCCAGTCTGTCCAAGCGCAGCAACGTGCCCGGCCTGCGCTCCGGCTTCGTGGCCGGCGACGCCGACATCCTGAAGAAGTTCTGGCTCTACCGCACCTATCAGGGCTGTGCCATGAGCCCGCCCGTGCAACATGCCAGCGCGGCGGCCTGGAACGACGAAACGCATGTGCGCGAGAACCGCCGCCTGTACCGCGAAAAATTCGATGCCGTCACTCCCCTCGTCGCCGCGCATCTCGGGACGGCCCGGCCGGACGCCGGCTTCTACCTGTGGGCGCGCACGCCGATAACCGACACCGAATTCGCCCTCGGCCTGCAGCGTGAATATAATGTGACCGTCCTTCCCGGCAGCTACCTCGCGCGCGCGGCGGGCGGCGTCAATCCGGGCGAGCACTTCGTCCGCATCGCGCTGGTGGCATCCCTCGACGAATGCCTCGAGGCGGCGCGGAGAATCGAAGCATTTTGCAGAAAACTATGAAGGGAATCGCAATGCAGGACTTTCAGCAGATCATCGAGCAGGCCTGGGAAAACCGCAGCGGGATCCAGCCCGGCAAGGCGCCGGCAAAGGTGGGCGAGGCCGTCGAGTTCGTCCTCGCCCAGCTCGACCAGGGCAAGCTGCGCGTCGCCGAGAAGATCGAAGGCCAGTGGATCACCCATCAGTGGGTCAAGAAGGCGGTTCTGCTCTCCTTCCGCCTCGAGGACAACCGCGTCCTGGACGGCGGCGCCCTGCGCTACTGGGACAAGGTGCCGACCAAGTTCGCCAAATACGACGCCGAGCAGTTCGAGCGCGGCGGCTTCCGCGTCGTGCCCGGCGCAGTGGTGCGCCGGGGCGCCTTCATCGGCCGCAACGTCGTGCTGATGCCTTCCTTCGTAAACATCGGCGCCTATGTCGACGAGGGCACCATGGTGGATGGCTGGGCGACGGTCGGCTCCTGCGCGCAAATCGGCAAGAACGTGCATCTGTCAGGCGGCGTCGGCATCGGCGGGGTGCTGGAACCGCTGCAGGCCAACCCGACCATCATCGGCGACAACTGCTTCGTCGGCGCCCGCTCGGAGATCGTCGAGGGCGTCATCCTCGAAGACGACTGCGTCATCTCGATGGGTGTGTTCATCGGCCAGAGCACGCGCATCTACAACCGCGACACCGGCGAGATCAGCTATGGACGCGTGCCGGCAGGTTCGGTCGTGGTTTCGGGCAGCCTGCCTTCCGCCGACGGCAAGTACAGCCTGTACTGCGCCGTCATCGTCAAGCAGGTCGACGCGAAAACGCGCGCCAAGGTCGGCATCAACGAGTTGCTGCGCGGCATTTGACCGATTTCCCTTTCGGGAGGCAAGCCATGATATTCGACAAGCTTTTCCATCTGATGGCCGAGAAAAAGGCCTCGGACATCTTCGTCTCTGCCGGAGCGCCGATCCACATCAAGATCCAGGGCTCGACGATCCCCATCAACCAGCAGATCCTGGATCCGGCCACCATCCAGAAAATGGCCTACGAGATGCTCAAGCCGGACCAGATCAAGCACTTCGAGGAGGAAAAGGAGATCAACATCTCCTTCGGCATCCGCGATATCGGCAATTTCCGCGTCAATATGTTCTGGCAGCGCGGCACCATCGCCATCGTGGTGCGCTTCATACAGGGCGAAATCCCCAAGCTGGACGAACTCGGCATGCCAAGCGTCCTGAACGAAATCATCATGGAAAAGCGCGGGCTGGTGCTGGTGGTCGGCTCGACCGGCTCGGGCAAGTCCACCACCCTGGCGGCAATGATCGACCACCGGAATGCCAACAAATCAGGGCACATCCTGACGGTGGAAGACCCGATCGAGTACCTTTTCAAGCACAAGAAATCGGTGGTCAACCAGCGCGAAATCGGCCTGGACACCAAGATATGGGAAAACGCCCTGAAGAACGCCATGCGCCAGGCGCCGGATTGCATCCTCATCGGCGAGATCCGCGACCGCGAAACCATGGCAGCAGCGCTGGCCTACGCGCAAACAGGCCATCTCTGCCTCGCCACGCTGCACGCCAACAACAGCTACCACGCCCTCAACCGCATCATCAACTTCTACGCCCTGGAAAACCGGCCGGCGCTGTTCCTCGACCTGTCGGTCAGCCTGAAGTGCATCATCTCCCAGCGGCTGGTGAGGAAACCCGACGGCAAGCGTTTCCCCGCCGTGGAAATCCTCCTCAACACACGGCACATCCAGGAACTGGTCGAGAAGGGCGAACTCAACGCCATCAAGGAGGCCATGGAGCAGAGCATGGCGCCGGGCTCCCAGACCTTCGAGCAGGACCTGTTCCGGCTCTACAAGGAAAACATCATCACGCTGGAGGAGGCGCTGGCGAACGCCGACTCGCCGACGAACCTGTCCTGGCTCATCAACAATTCCCAGCTGGGGACGCCCGGGCCTGAAGACAAAAAGTCTACTGCGCCGACGGCCGCGCTGGATTTCGAGAAGACCAACCCCGGTGGCGCTTCCTTCAAGGAATTCACCCTCAACCTGGACGAACAGGCAGGCTGATGCCCGGCGACACCCTCACGCTGGCAAGCGAATTGATCGCCTGCCGCTCGGTCACCCCTGACGATGGCGGCTGCCTGGAGATACTTGCCCGGCGCCTGGCCCCGCTCGGATTCAAACTGGAGCGCATGGATCGCCAGGGCGTCTCCAACCTGTGGGCGCGCCGAGGGAGCGCAGCCCCGACTCTGTGCTTCGCCGGTCATACCGACGTCGTGCCGACCGGTCCGCTCGACCAGTGGTCCTCCGGCCCCTTCCAGCCCGAAGTGCGCGATGGCTGCCTTTACGGACGCGGCGCGGCCGACATGAAAACCAGCATCGCCGCCTTCGTCACGGCGGTGGAGCGCTTTATCGCCGCCCGGCCCGGCCACGCCGGCAGCATCGCCCTGCTGCTCACCTCCGACGAGGAGGGTCGCGCCGTGGACGGCAGCGTGCGTGTCGTCGAGGCATTAATGGCCCGCGGCGAAACGCTCGACTACTGCATCGTCGGCGAACCGACGTCGGCGGAGCGCCTGGCCGACACCATCAAGAACGGCCGCCGCGGCTCACTCTCCGGCAGGCTGGTCGTCAAGGGCGTGCAGGGGCACATCGCCTATCCCCACCTGGTAAAAAACCCGGTGCACAGCATCGCGCCCGCCCTGGCCGAACTGGCGGCGAGCGTCTGGGACAAGGGCAACGAATACTTTCCCCCGACCTCCTGGCAAGTGTCCAACTTCCATGCCGGCACGGGTGCCGACAACGTCGTCCCGGGCAGCGCGGAAATCCTCTTCAATTTCCGCTTCTCGACCGCCAGCACGCCTGAGGCGCTGCAGGCCCGGGTCCACGCCATCCTCGACCGCCATGGCGTCGACTACACGCTGGACTGGACACTGTCCGGCAATCCCTACCTGACCCCGCGCGGCAGGCTGGTCGAAGCGGTATCCCAGGCAATTCGCGAAACCGCCGGCATCGAAACGCAGCTGTCGACCAGCGGCGGCACCTCCGACGGCCGCTTCATCGCCGACATCTGCCCCGAGGTCATCGAACTGGGGCCCCTCAACGCCACCATCCACAAGATCGACGAGTGCATTGCGGTGGCCGACATCGAGCCGCTCTCGCGCACCTACGAGCGCACCCTGCAGCTGCTGCTCTCATGATGCCCGCCGAAATGCTGACGCTGCGCGACGTGCTGCGCTGGGCGGTGAGCCGCTTCAACGAAGCCGGGCTGCATTTCGGTCATGGCACCCAGGATGCCTTCGATGAGGCGGTCTGGCTGATCCTGCACGCCCTGCACCTGCCGCACGACCGCCTGGAGCCGTTTCTCGACGCGCGCCTCACTACCGCGGAAAAGGCAACGCTGGCGGCGCTCATCGCCCGCCGCATCGATGAACGCATCCCGGCCGCCTACCTGACACGCCAAGCCTGGCTGCGGGACTACCCCTTCTACGTCGACGAGCGCGTCATCGTGCCGCGCTCGCACATCGCCGGTCTGCTCCTCGAGGACGCCTTCGCTCCCTGGATCGATGCCGGGCAGGTGCATGCAGCGCTCGACCTGTGCACCGGCTCCGGCTGCCTCGCCGTCCTGCTGGGGCTGACTTTTCCGCTGGCGCACGTCGATGCCGTCGACCTGTCCCCCGAGGCCCTCGAAGTGGCACGCCGCAACGTCGCCGAGTATGGCCTGGAGCAGCGCATCGAGCTCATCCACTCCGATCTGTTTGCCGGGCTCGATGCCCGCACCTACGATGTCATCATCTCGAATCCGCCCTACGTCACGGACCGGGCGATGCGCGCGCTGCCGGCGGAATACCGCCACGAGCCGGCGCTGGCGCTGGCGGCCGGCGAGGACGGCCTCGACATCGTGCGCCGCCTGGTCGCCGAGGCGGGCCGGCATCTCAGGCCGGGCGGCATCCTGGTGGTTGAAGTGGGGGACGGCCGCGCCGCGGTCGAAGAGGCTTTCCCGGCACTCGATCCGGTCTGGCTCGACGGCCATGACAACGGCAATGGCGTGTTTCTGCTGCGGCAGGAGGCGTTGCGCTGATCCCGGGGCGATGCATTTGCGGGAAGGTCCACTCGGAACCATCCGTCTGCCTGCTGCATAGATCAAACTCGGCGTCTTGCACGAAGACGGCAAAGCGATGTATTTTGTCAGCGAAAATGGCGCCGGCTTCGACATGCAGTACGCCGACAAGTTGTTCGGAGCCTTCCCGCGCAAGCACCGTGCGGAGGATTTCGAAGGTACGGGCATGGGTCTGGCCACTGTGCACCGCATCATCCAGCACCATGGCGGCCGCATCCGGGCCGACGCTGCGCCGGACCAGGGAGCAAGATTTTATTTCACGCTGTCTTAAGAGGAGAAGAAAATCCCATGGCAAGCGACCGGCCGATACTGCTGGTGGAAGACAACCCGGACGACGAGGCGCTGACCTTGCGCGCCTTCCACAAGAACCGCATCCACAATCAGGTGATTGTTGCGCGTGACGGCGTCGAGGCACTCGACTACCTCTTCGGCAACGGCCCCCATGCGGGCCGCGATCTTTCGATCATGCCTGCCGTGGTTCTGCTCGATCTGAAGTTGCCCCGAATCGACGGGCTTGAAGTGCTGCGACGCATCCGCGCCAACGAAAACACCTGCCTGCTGCCCGTGGTCATCCTCACCACTTCGAGGGAACAGCAGGACATCTATGAAGGCTACAGCCTCGGCGCCAACAGCTACATTCGCAAGCCGGTGGATTTCGAGAAATTCATCCAGGCCGTCGGCCAGCTTGGCCTCTATTGGCTGGTCCTGAACGAGGCGGTCGAGTTCGTGCCGGCTTGAGTCTCCTGGAGATTCCGGCCCGGTCCTCCGGTGCCCGTGGGCGCCGGAAGCGGTCAGTCGCGGCGATTTGCGGTCGCCGCTGAATACCCCTTGAAATACCCGCCCCGACAGGCCCCGGCGCGAACAGCCGCGATCAGGCTCGCCATGTCCGTCACCGGTTGCAGAAACTCCGTCGCACAGCGACCAACGGCAGCCACTTTGTGGCAATCGCTGCCGCCGAGGCCGGGCAGGGCCATGTGCCGTGTCGCCACGATGGCCAGCTCGTTGTCCGAGTCGGCATTTCCGCCGTTATGCGTTTCCACGGCAGCTATGCCCTGAAGTTCGAGCAGGCCGTCGAGCAGGCTGCAGACGCCGAACTCGCGGTAGGGATGCGCCGGCGCGCACAGGCCGCCGAGATCGGTGATGCGTGCAATGACGTCCTCGAGCGGCAACCAGGTATCGCGCCCCCAGGTGTTCCAGGAATCGTCCTCGAGACCATAGGCCAGCAAGTGCCCGCGGTCGGTGGAAATCTCGACCCCGCGCAGCACCAGCAGGCCCTCGTCGCGGCCGACCGCCTCGACCGGCGCCGAGGCCTCGAAGGAATGATGCTCGGTGATCACCACGCCGTCGAGGCCGATGGCCCTGGCGCGGCGCACCAAGTCGAGCGGCTCAAGCCAATTGTCGTAGGAATGCTTGGTGTGGCAGTGGCAGTCGATCCACATGGGCGCCGGAAGGGCAAAAAGAGGCGCGCATTCGCGAGAACGCGCGCCGGCGGTCTTCCCTCGACCGGGTCAGAATCAGGGAAGCTGAAGTTCCAGGCTGATCCGCTTCGATGGCTGGAACTTGTGGCGCGAAAAGAAGCCTTCCAGCGCGAAGTCGTTCCAGTTCACCAGCGTATAGATCTTCTTGACGTTGGCCGCCTTCATGTTCATGAGGAACTGGTCCATCAGGTCGGAGGCGACGCCGTGCTTCTGGAAATCAGGATGCACGCCGAGGGTATCGATGGTGGCCGAGGAATCGGCAATGCCGTATTCGCCGAACAGCACGTCGCCCATCATGAAGCCGACCACCTTGCCGCCGACCTCGGCCACGACCGAGGCGTTGACGTTGTGCTCGTTGTCCAGCGCCATGGCCAGCTTGCGCTGGTAGTATTCGCGCCGCTCCTGGCCGGTGATGAGCTTGTCGATCGCCACCACTGCCTCGAGATCGTTCTTGCGGATCATCCGCACGGTCACCTGCACTGCCATCGTATTCTCCTTGCGCCGTATTGATTAAAACAGCTCGTCGTCGGCTATCCTGCCGCCGCTTCCCTTGCGAATGTACACGTCGCCGTATACCTGTCCCATCTCCGCCCCCGCCGTGAAGCAGGTATTGCAGCCGTCGCCGGATTCCTCGCGATGCTCGACGACATGCACCTCGTAGCCCAGCTGCCGGTAGTTTTCGACGATTTCGGACAGCCTGGGTTCGCCGATGGTGGTTTTCTTGATCCAGCCTTCGGCGAACAGGTCGGCTTCCTTGCCGCCTTTCACCAGCTTCAGCGGTATCCGAACCATCTCGGTCCTACCAGGAATGCTTGATGGCCCCCGGCGTGCAGGCCGTGGAACAGGGCAGGCTGGTATAGCCGCCTGCCGGCTTGCAGCCGGTGCAGTCGAAGGCCAGCGTGCGCCGGAAGGACTGCTTCACCGCGGCCACTTCGTCATCGTAGTCGTCGGTGATGATCTCGAACATTTCCTTCGGGCACGCAGTCAGGCAGGCGCGCCCGGCCGTGCAACTCGTGCACTTGTCCGTGTCGATGCTGATGTAGTACTCGCCGGAACCGTCCTTGTAGCCGTAGTTCGCGATCATGTCGTTCCCCTTTTCGTCGTGAATCCCTTGGCTCCGGTCCGCTCAGTGGGAGAGGGGTACTTTGCGGACCGGAGCTTCGGGATCGTTGCAACCGCCCTCAGGCGGCTTTCGCCGATGCGCCCTGCTTCTGCATCAGCGTGTAGCCGAACAGCGCGGCGCCGAGGGCGCCGGCGATCTGGCTGTCGTACTTGGTCTCGGCGGCCTTGGTGCCGAGCAGCTTCTCGATGCGCTTCACCACCCCCGGGTTCTTGGCGATGCCGCCGGTGATGAAGAAGTCGTTCTCGACGCCGATGCGCTCGATCAGCGACACCACCCGCTCGGCCATGGCCTGGCAGTAGGCGGCAATCACCTTGTTCTTCGAGTAGCCGGCCTTGAGCAGGCCCAGCGCCTCGGACTTGGCGAACACCACGCAGGTCGAGGACACTGCCTCCGGCTCCTCGTCCACATCGAAGGAGCGCGGGCCCAGTTCGGCGATCGGGATCTGCATCAGGTCGGCGATCACCTCCATGCCACGGCCGGTGCCGGCGGCGCACTTGTCGTTCATGAGGAAGTTGGTGACCTTGCCTTTTTCGTCGCAGTGGATGGCCTTGCAGTCCTGGCCGCCCATGTCGAGGATGGTACGGATGGTGTTGCCGCCCATGTAGTTGGCGCCGCGCGCATGGCAGGCGATCTCGGTGATGGCCTTGTGCGCGAAGGGCACGTTGACGCGCCCGTAGCCGGTGCCGATGACGTAGGTCACGTTCTCCAGCTTCATGCCGGACTTCTCCAGCACGCCGTTGATGGCGTTGGTGGCCGAATCCGGGCTGTTGTTGCCGGTGCGCATACTGTTGAAGCCGTACAGTTCGCCGTCGACGCAGATCACCGCCTGCGAGCTGACCGAACCGACGTCGATGCCGGCGGTGATGATCTTGGCGTCGCGCCAGTTCTTCGATTCGTCGATCCAGCAGTTCTCCTGCCAGCGCCAGTATTCCTTCTTTTCTCCAGCGGTCATGGTTCTCTCCTTTCCGATTGATCGGCTAGTGTTCAGGCGTCGCCGTCGGCGGCGATGAGCGCGGCGCCAAGGGCGCTGATGTATTCCGGCATGTCCGGCAGATGCACCTTGTCGACGCCCAGCGCCCCCTTCAGGGACTGGACGAAACCCGGGTTGTGCACCATGCCGCCAATCAGGATCACATCGTCCTCGATGCCGACGCGGCGCACCATGGCGCAGACGCGGCTGGCCACGGCATCCAGCACCGCCTTGGCAATATCTTCCTTGGGCGTCGCCGAGTGGATCAGCGACACCACTTCGGATTCGGCGAATACCGTGCATTGGGCATTCATCGGAATCGTCTTGTCGGAGCGCAGGCTCGCTTCGCCGAAGTCCTTCAGGCTCAATTGCAGGGCGCGCGACATGGACTCGGCGAAGGCCCCCGCCCCGGCGGCGCATTTCTCGTTGCCGGCGAAGTCCACCACCTTGCCCTCGGCATTGGCCTTGACGCCACGCCCTTCCTCGGCGCCGACATCGACCACGGTCTTCGCCGTCGGGCACATGAAGACGGCGCCACGCGCGCCGGCGCCCACTTCGGTGATATCGGCGTTTGCGAACTTGACCTGCTTGCGGCCGGAACCGGTGGAAACGACCCGCGTTATCTGGTCGCGCGAGATGCCGGCGCCTTTCAACGCATCCTCGAAGGCCTTGTCGGCGGCCTGATCGGGATCCAGATCCTCCGGGAACATGATGTGCTTGCCCTTGACGCCCCAGCGCAGTTGGGGCGCCCCGTCCACCTTCAGCTCCTCCAGAAACACCACCTTGACGGTGCGGGAGCCCATGTCGATGCCAGCGGTAATCATCTTTTTCTCCTTGCGTTGATCAGGCGTGCGCGAAATCGCGCTTGAGTCCGAGGGTTTCCATGAACGAATCGACGCGGTTCTGCGTGCGGCCGAGGTCGAACTCGCGCTCGTCGCCCATGTTGCCTTCGAAGGTCATCACCGGGACGCCCGAAGCGGCCAGGCCGAGGCGGTTCTCCATGATGCCGATCGACAGACCTTCGCAGCCGCGGTTCAGGTGCAGCATGACGCCGTCCACCCCCCACTCCTTGACGATGGTCTTCATCATCTCGGTCTTGATGCGCGGATCGTAGAAGTGCTGCCATTGCGGCTTCGACAGGTTCCAGTCGCAGTACAGGCGCATCGCCTGCTCGCGGGTGTTCATCTCGATGCCCTTCTCCCACGGCAGGGTGCGCGGGCCCCAGGTGCCGTCCGGCTTGGTTTCCCAGATGCCCTCCAGGCCGAAGGTGTACAGCGAGCCGACCGAGACGGCGCCGTATTCCTCGAGGTAGCGGAACACCTTGAGAAAGCCCCAGGGCGGCTGCGTGTCGGACATGACGCGGCAGCGCTCGTTGGGCACGGCGGCGATGCCGCGGGCGACGCGATCCTTCACCTCGTCCAGGCACTCCTGGTAGAAATCGGCGCACCACTTCGACGACTTCGACAGCGTCGCCAGCACGTAGAGCGAATACATGGTCTTCTCGTCGAGCGGCGCCGGCTTGGCCTTGTTCTCGGCGCAGATGGCGGCCCACAGCGAAGTGGAGCGCATCTCGTTCTTCACCGCTTCTATGAACAGCTCGTCGTTGAACTTGCGCCCGGTGGTCTTCTCCAGCCACTCGCAGGCCTCCAGGCCCTGGTTGGTGACGTAGTCCAGCCGCTCGGTCGTCAGATCCTTGTAGGCGCCGACGGAGACGTCGATGAAGAAGGTCGGCGTGTCGTGCTCCAGCTTCGACGCCGCCTGGTACCACTTGGCATGCGAGCAGCAGATCTGCGTCTGGAAGTTGAAGTCCGGCTTGGGGAACTCGCCGCCGAACGGGTACTTGTTGAGGATGATCGAGCCCCAGTAGGTGCGCATGTAGGCGCACAGGTCGCGGGCGAAGCCATAGGACTCGGCCGCATCCTGGCATTCCTTGTTGAACTTCTTGTCCACCGCGATGGTGGCGCCGTAGGGCTCGCCGGTCAGCGAATAGACGTCATTGCCGAGGCCGGCGGGAATCGCGTCGAGCGCCCAGGCGGAACCGGACCAGCGCAGGCCGCCCTTCTCCTTGGCCTTGGCGAAGTTGATGTAGTACTGCTCGCGCAGCTCCTTGGCCTTCTTCCAGCACTTGAGCTGCTCGGTCGGGTAATTTGCCATGTTCGTATAGCTCCTCTTCTGTCGCGTCCGGTCAGAACAGCTCTTCTTCGCCCAGCGTCTCGAGGAAGGCCTCGATGCGGATGCGGAACGGCCCGAGCGGATTGGTAATGTCGAATTCGAGGAACAGCGTCGGGATGCCGTTGGCCTCCAGGTGGCGCTTCAGGTCCGGGTAGTCCCCCTCGTGCGGATCGCAGAATTTCTGCTGCAGGAACACGGCGGCCTTGGCGTTGTAGTCCTGCGCCAGCTTCAGCACGTGGTCGAAGCGGGTGTGCGCCGGATAGTCCTTGGTCGGGCAGGCCGGCCGCTCGCAGTAGCGGTCGGCGATGGTGGCGATCGGGTCGTCCTGCAGGCGCGCCTCGTTCCAGAAATAGCGGGTGCCGGAGCACTGGTCGTCGATGACGATGGTGGAACCGACCGACTCGACCATGGCCATGAAGGAAACGTCGTCGTTCTCCGAGCCGATGGTCATGAAGCGGATGCCCTCGGGGCGGTCGTTCTTGCGCTTCGGCAGTTCGGCCAGCACGCGCTTGAGTTCCTTGTTGTGCTCCGCCTTGTCGACGAACTGGGCGGTCAGGGAGGCATACAGCGCCTCGACCCCGGTCACGCGCGGATTGGTCTCCTTGCGGTATTCGAAGAGCTCGCGCAGCAGGCGGCGGTTCTCGTTGACCACTTCAACGCCGGCCTTCAGCTCGGCGTCCGTGATCGGCTTGCCGATGACGCCTTCCATGTAGCCGCGGAACTTCTTGATCTCGGCATAGTGCTGCGCCTTGGCGAAGCGCGACTGCACTTCGTTGGGCATCGGCAGGTAGTAGTCCCATTTCACGGTCGGCACGTGGGTACGCCAGGAGTTGAAGGTCTGGCGGTACTGGATGCACGACTGGGTCAGCGTGACGCCCTCACAGTAGTCGTAGCGCCCCAGCAGGCCCTGCGCCAGGGAGTCGCGGCAGAACGGGCAGAACATGCCGAAGATGTGCGGCTCGGTGACGTTCTGCGGCTCGTGGGCGCCCAGCACGCGCACCGGCAGCATGTTGGCCGCAATGAGGATTTCCTCGGGTGTATAGGTGCACATGGTCGCCACCACCTGGCCGCCGGTGCGTGCCTTCCAGGCGCGGGCGTAATCGTGGCGCTTCTCGTACCACTCCTTGAACTGGTCAAACAATCCACTCATTGTCGATCCCCCGATATGGCGGAGAGCCGGGTCGGTTCTCGCTGCCGTTCAAAATATGCATTATCGTGCTTGTTGAAACCGTTTAATGCACCATAAAGCATTTGAGGCGATTCTAGAAACCATTTGGCAATCGGGGTTTGATCCAGGTCAACCAAAACTGCATTTATTGCAAGGTTTTGATTTCCGCCGAATGCGCAGCAGATCGCTTTTACCAATTGTTTTAATTGATATTTTAAAGTAATTCGAATGAAAGTCAGCCCCCAGGGGACGGTAGCCCGAATTTAAATTGCGACCGGATTTCTGATTTCCTGTGCCAGGATCGCCACCGCGCAGTCCTTTCCTAAATGGTGAACAACGCCTTGCTGGCCCCAAGCCATCGCGCCGTCCTCTTGCTACCCCGGATTCCGTGCTCCAGGAAACTCATAACCCAAACAAGGTTTTTGTGCCGCCTCTTGACGCAGATCAAATAGGGCCGGTACTGAGCTAACCTAGAATCATGCCGATGCATTCTAATACCTGTTAATTTTTATTGATGCGTTATTTTGCATGCCCTACGGGACGCAGTCGTTGCGAGGAAATACATCATGGGAAATAGCCTTCAGTCAGTCGTGTGGTGGAAGAAACCCGCTCAGGGCGCCATTCCTGCCGGCCCGCTGGTGAAGCTCAGCATCGACGGCCAGCCGG
>CAJPFL010000137.1 GCA_905339315.1 Rhodocyclaceae bacterium | reverse complement strand
GGCGCGCCGACCGAGATGCGCTTGCCCTTCAGGTCGGCCATGGTCTTGATGCCCGAGTCGGCCGAAGCGACGATCTGGATGTAGTTGTTGTAGGTGGCCGAGACGCCGCGCAACTTGTCGAGCGGCGACTTGAAGCCGGCCTCCGCGTCGCCCTTCCAGGCCATGGAAAGCGCATCGCCCAGGGTCAGGGCAATCTCGCCGCGTCCGGCCTGCAGCAGGTTGAGGTTCTCGGCGCTGGCCTTGGTCGCCTGCACCGTGGACTTGGCCTCGGGGATGGCCTTGCCGTAGATCTGCGTCAGCGAGACGCCGAGCGGATAGTAGATGCCGCTGGTGCCGCCGGTGAGCACGTTGATGAACTGCTGCGCCTGGGCCGGCAGCGCGAGCAGGGCGCCGGCGGCCAGGGTGAGCAGCGTGCGATACAGCATGTTCATGTTTGTCTCCTCTTGTTGTAATGGGTCGCAGGATTATAGCGAGTTATTGCGGCTTGCCGAGCAGGGCCTCCTTGAGGTTGTCCTGGATGGGCTTGTCGCCTATCCAGATGCGCAGCAGGGCATTGTAGAAATCCTCTCCGGGTATGTCCTTGCCCAGTTGCTTGCCGCCGATGGCCAGGCGGGTGCCGGTTTCCGGAAGGTAATCGAGGTGCACTACTGAGCCCGATTTGACTTCACCCGCGGCGACGATCGCCTGCCTGAACTGATCGATCCGCGGTTTCATCGCCGCAAACTCGGCTTCGCTGCTGTTGTTCTTCAGGCCGTCGATCAGCGCATCGCTGAAGTCTTCGGGACCGACGTCGCGAACGAGGGCCAGATGTGCGCGCTTGCTCCCCTTCTGCGACAGCACCTCGGCGCTTGTCACTGCCTTGGTCGGAAGATACAGACCAATGACGTACACCTTGAAGAACACCTTGGTGCGGAGGCCGGCCCCATTCAGGGCAAGTTCGGCATTACCGACCTTGGCCTTTTCCTCCAGCCTTACCCCGGCAACTTCCGCCGCTGGGGCATGGCCGATCCAGGTGCTGCTAAGCAGTACGAGCAGGCCGTTTAGAAATGCTTTCATGATTTCTCCTCGTGGCTCACTTGAAGCGGGCGGACACAGTCGGGTTGCCCGGCAGGCCCTCGTAGGTCACCGTGACCCTGGTGCCCGGTTTGGTGAAATTCGGCGCCGTGAAGGAGCCCAGGCTGAGGATGTCGCCGGCGCGCAGCCTGCCGCCGGACTTGGCGACATCCTGCGCCAGCCAGACGACGGCGTTGAGCGGGTGGCCGAGGATTGCCGCGCCGGGCGCCTTGCCGAGTTCCTTGCCGTCCTGGTCGCGCATGACGACGGTCATCTTGCCGAGCGCGTCGGCCAGCTCGGGGGTCGCGGCGATCGGCTTGCCCAGCACGCCGAGGCGGGCGCCGACGTTGAAGGAGGTGATGATGGCCCCGGTGAGCGGCTGCTCCTTGGCCGTCACCAGGTCGGGCAGCTCGATGAAGGGGCGGACGCTCGCCACGTGCTTCATCACCTCGGCCGGCGTCTTCGCCTGGTTGATGCCCTCGTCCTTGACCACCACCACGATGTCGGCCTCGAAGAAGGGAATGGCGCCGAACTTGGCCGGCACTTCCGCGCCATCCTCGAGCAGCATCTTCTCCAGCAGCACGCCGCGCACCGGCGAGAAATGGCCGAAACGCTTCTGCACCGCCGGATTGGTGAGGCCGGCCTTGTAGCCGACCACCTTGCCGTGGCTGGCGGCGAGCTCGGCGACCAGGCCGTCGCGGATGCGCTCGGCCTCCTCCAGGGTCATTTCCTTGGCCAGGCCCGAGGTCGGCTGCATCGCCTTGAAATTGGCGGCGAGCTGCTGGCTTTGCGGCGGCACCGTGGCGCAGGCGGCCAGGGTAAGGACTGCGGCGAACGACAAGATCGCGTTACGGTGTTTCATGTCAGCTCCTCCTTGTTGTTGTTCAAATGCCGCCGTGTCGTGGCGACTGACTTTTATTGCCTGACCTCCCCGTTGCCCAGCACGATCCATTTCTGGCTGGTCAGGCCTTCCAGGCCGACCGGGCCACGGGCGTGGATCTTGTCGGTGGAAATGCCGATCTCCGCGCCGAGGCCATACTCGAAGCCGTCGGCGAAGCGCGTCGAGGCATTCACCATCACCGAAGCCGAATCGACCTCGCGCAGGAAGCGCAGGGCGCGCGTGTAGTCCTCGGTGACGATGGCGTCGGTGTGCTGCGAGGAATACTGGTTGATGTGGGCGATGGCCTCGTCGACGCCGGCGACCACCTTCACGGCGAGGATGGCGGCGAGGTATTCCTCGTACCAGTCCTGCTCCGTCGCTTCCTTCAGCTTCGCGGCGTCAATGCCGGCGCCGCGCAGCAGCGCCAGCGATTCCGCACAGCCGCGCAGTTCCACGCCCTTGCCGGCCAGCATGGCGCCGAGCTGCGGCAGCAACGACTTGGCGACACCGCGTGCCACCAGCAGCGACTCGGCGGTGTTGCAGGTGCCGAGCCTTTGCGTTTTCGCATTCTCGACGATACGCAGCGCCTTGTCGGCATCGGCCGCGTCATCGACATACACGTGGCAGTTGCCGTCGAGGTGCTTGATGACGGGGATGCGCGCCTCGTTCGAGATGCGTTCGATGAGTCCCTTGCCGCCGCGCGGCACGATGACGTCGACGAATTCCCGCATCGTCACCAGCTCGCCGACGGCGGCGCGGTCGGTGGTGTCCACCACCTGCACCGCGGCGTCCGGCAGGCCGGCCTCGCGCAGCCCCTCGTGCACCAGCGCAGCAAGGGCGCGGTTGCAGCGGATTGCTTCCGAGCCGCCGCGCAGGATGGCGGCGTTGCCGGCCTTCAGGCACAGCCCGGCCGCATCCACCGTGACATTGGGGCGCGCTTCATAAATGATGCCGATGACGCCGAGCGGCACGCGCATGCGGCCGACCTGGATGCCGGAGGGGCGGAACTTGAGGTCGGTCATCTCGCCGATGGGATCGGCCAGGGCGGCGATCTGCTCCAGTCCCTCCGCCATCGTCGCCACCGACTTGTCGGAGAGGGCGAGGCGGTCGAGCATGGCGTCGTCGAGGCCGGCGGCGCGCGCGGCGTCGAGGTCCTCGCGGTTGGCGGCGAGCAGCGCCGCCTTGTCGCGGCGAATGGCCGAGGCCATGGCCATCAGGGCGCGGTCCTTGGCGTTGGTCGAGGCCCTGGCCATGTCGCGCGAGGCCGCGCGCGCCCGGCGGCCGACGGCCTGCATGTAGTCCTTGATGTTCATCTGTTCCTGTTTCATGTCGGCTTCCTTGCCAGCCGCAACGCCAGCTGGAGAAATTCGTCCCATATATCGCCCTGCACCAGGCCCTTGATCATGCGGTCGATGCG
>CAJPFL010000136.1 GCA_905339315.1 Rhodocyclaceae bacterium | reverse complement strand
GCTGGCCCTCTTCGCCCGCCCGCTCACCCCCATCGACGAGACGCGCTACGTCAGCGTCGCCTGGGAGATGTGGCAGCGCAACGAGTACCTGGTGCTGTTCAAGAACGGCGAGCCCTACAGCCACAAGCCGCCGCTGCTGTTCTGGATATACAACCTCGGCTGGGCCGTCACCGGGGTCAACGAATGGTGGCCGCGCCTGGTCTCGCCGCTGTTCTCCCTCGGCAGCCTGCTGCTGATGCTGTCGATCGGCCGCCGGCTCTGGCCCGGTGACGGCGACAGCGGCCGCAACGCCGCCTGGATCCTCGCCTCCAGCCTGCTGTGGATGCTGTTCTCCACCTCGGCGATGTTCGACGTGATGCTGACCTTCTTCGCCCTGCTCGGCATGCGCGGCCTGCTCATCGCGGCGGACGGGGCCATGAAACGCGGCTTCGCCTGGCTGGCGTTGGCGATCGGCTTCGGCGTGCTGGCGAAGGGGCCGGTGGTGCTGCTGCACCTGCTGCCGGTGGCGGCCCTCGCCCGTTGGTGGCGGCCGGGCCTGCCCTGGAAGCGCTGGTCCGGCGGCGTACTGCTGGCGCTGCTGGGCGGCGCTGCCATCGCGCTCGCCTGGGCGATTCCGGCGGCGATCCAGGGCGGCGAGGAATACGCCCGCATGATCTTCTGGGGCCAGACCGCCGGCCGCGTCGCCGACTCCTTCGCCCACAAGCGGCCGTTCTGGTGGTACCTGCCGCTGCTGCCGGTCCTGTTTTTTCCCTGGCTGCTGTGGCCGGGCCTGTGGCGGCGCCTGCTGGCGCTGAAGCGCGACGGCCTCGACGGCGGGCTGCGCTTCTGCCTGGCGTGGCTGCTGCCGGTATTCGCCGTCTTCTCGCTCATCAGCGGCAAGCAGATCCATTACCTGGTGCCGCTGTTCCCCGTGTTTGCGCTGTTCGCCGGGCGCCTGCTGGCCGGCGGCATGCGCGGCGGAGCGTGGCTGCCGGCGGTGCTGACGGCGGCAGCCGGCACCGCCATGGTGTATTCCGCCCACGCAGGCCTGCCGGAAAAACTGGAGATGTGGGAGGCACTGCCGTGGTGGCCGGGTGCGGCGCTGCTGCTGGCGGCGCTGCTGGGCTTGTGGCTGGGGCGCATCGCCGGGCGGCAACTCCCGGCGCTCGCGCTGCTGGGCGCGGCGCTGTATGCCGCCGCCCTCGCCTTCGTCTCCGGCAACCTGTGGCAGCGCTACGACGTGCATCCGATTGCCGGAGAACTCAGGACGCTGCAGGACCGCGGCGTTGCGGTGGCGAACAACGGCTTCTACCACGCCCAGTTCCATTTCGCCGGGCGGCTGGAGAAGCCGATCGACGAGTTGCTCAGTCCGGCGGAAATCGCGCCCTGGTTCGAAAGGCACCCGCACGGGGTGCTGATCATCTACGTCACGCCCCGGCCCGGCGAGGCGGCGCCGCTTTTCAGCCAGCCCTACCTCGGCGAAGCGGCCGTCCTGCTCGACGCGGCGCAGGCAAGGGCGCGCGGCATCCTCAAATAGCCGACTCGTCGGTCTCGCCGGTGCGGATGCGCACGATCTGCTCGACCGGGGTGACGAAGATCTTGCCGTCGCCGATCTTGCCGGTGCGCGCCGCCTTGATGATGGCCTCGATGGCCTGCTCGACGGCGCTGTCGGCGATCACCAACTCGATCTTGATCTTCGGCAGGAAGTCCACCACGTACTCGGCGCCGCGGTAGAGCTCGGTGTGGCCCTTCTGCCGGCCGAAGCCCTTGACCTCCGTCACGGTCAGTCCGGTGACGCCGACTTCCGAGAGGGCTTCGCGCACCTCGTCCAGCTTGAAGGGTTTGATGATCGCTTCGATTTTCTTCATGGTTGCTCCCGGTCACCACTCGTCTGCATAGGCCGATGTTATCGGATATCGCCAATCCTTGCCAAAGCCCCGCTTCGTGACGCGGATGCCGACCGGCGCCTGGCGCCGCTTGTATTCGCTGCGCTTCAGCATGCCCACCGTGCGCCGCACGTCGGCCTCGGCATGGCCCAGCGCGACGATCTCGCGCGGCGAGAGGTCGCGCTCCATGTAGGCCTCGATGATGGCGTCCAGCACCTCGTAGGGCGGCAGCGTGTCCTGGTCGGTCTGGCCCGGCTTGAGTTCCGCCGACGGCGCCCGCGTGATGATGCGCTCCGGGATCACCTGCGAGAGACCGTTACGGTAGCGCGAGAGGCGATAGACCATCGTTTTGTAGAGGTCCTTGATCACCGCGAAGCCGCCGGCCATGTCGCCGTAGAGCGTGGCGTAGCCCACCGCCATCTCGCTCTTGTTGCCGGTGGTCAGCACGATGGAACCATACTTGTTCGACAGCGCCATGAGGAGCATGCCGCGGATGCGCGCCTGCAGGTTTTCCTCCGTGGTGTCCGCAGGCCGGCCGGCAAATTCCTTCTCCAGCATCGCCGCGAAGGTCTGCATCGCCGCCTCGATGGGAAACTCGTCGTAGCGCACGCCCAGCGTCCGCGCCATCTCGCGCGCGTCGTCGAGGCTGATCTGCGCGGTGTACGGCGAGGGCATCATCACCGCGCGCACTCTGTCGGCGCCGAGCGCGTCGACGGCGATGGCCAGCGTCAGCGCCGAGTCGATGCCGCCGGACAGGCCGATGATGGCGCCGGGAAAGCCGTTCTTGCCGAGGTAGTCGCGCACGCCGAGGACGAGGGCCTCGTACACCTCCGCCTCCAGCGCACGCGACGGCGCGACAGCGCCGGCGCGCAGTTCGCCGCCGGCATATTCGACGATTGCCAGCGCCTCGGAAAACTGCGGCAGCTGGTGGGTCAGGCGGCCTTCGCGATCCATGGCGAAGGAGGCGCCGTCGAACACCAGTTCGTCCTGGCCCCCGACCAGGTTGGCATACAGCACCGGCAGGCCGGTGGCCTGGATGCGTTCGCGCAGGACCTCGTAGCGCGTCGCCTGCTTGGTCATGTGATACGGCGAGGCATTCAGCGCCAGCAGCAGTTCGGCACCGGCCTGCTGCGCGGCATCGGCGGCGCCCGGCTCCCAGACGTCGGCGCAGATGTTGATGCCGCAGTGGACCCCCTGCACCTCGATCACGCAGGGCTGGTAGCCGGCGGAGAAATAGCGCTGCTCGTCGAACACCTCGTAGTTCGGCAGGCGGTGCTTGCGGTAGGTGGCGACGACCTTGCCGTCGCGCAGCAGGGAAGCGGCATTGAAATAGTCGCCGCGATACTGCTCCGGATGGCCGACGACGACGGCGATGTCCGCCGTGCGGGCGGCCAGCGCATCGAGGCTGCGGGCGCAGGCACGGTAGAAATCCGGCCGCAGCAGCAGGTCCTCGGGCGGATAGCCGCACAGCGCCAGTTCCGGCGTCACCATCAGGTGGGCGCCGGCGGCATGGGCGCGCTCGGCGAATTCGGCGATGCGGCGGGCGTTGCCCTCCAGGTCGCCGACCGTGCTGTTGATCTGGGCGAGGGCTATCCGGACGGAACTCATCGCCGCATTATGACCGAAGGAAATCCCTGTGGGATGCCGCAGGGGCCGCTCAGAACATCGGCTTGGTGGCGGCCGCCCCGTAGCGGGCGATGCCGTCGAGGATTTCCCGCTTCGCCTCCTCGGGGCCGACCCAGCCCTGGACCTTGACCCACTTGCCGGCTTCCAGGTCCTTGTAGTGCTCGAAGAAGTGGGAAAGCTGCGACAGCACCATTTCCGGCAGGTCGCGCGGCGACTGGATGTTGCGGTACAGGCTGCACAGCTTGTCCACCGGCACCGCCAGCAGCTTGGCGTCGCCGCCGGCCTCGTCCTCCATCTTCAGCATGCCCACCGGGCGACAGCGCACCACCACGCCGGTAATCAGCGGCACCGGCGACAGCACCAGCACGTCGACCGGGTCGCCGTCGTCGGAAATCGTGTGCGGGATGTAGCCGTAGTTGCAGGGGTAGTGCATGGCCGTCGACATGAAGCGGTCGACGAACATGGC
>CAJPFL010000135.1 GCA_905339315.1 Rhodocyclaceae bacterium | reverse complement strand
TTCTTCGAATCCTGGTACCTGCGCCGCTACCGCTGAACGACGCCGTCCTGGCGGGACTGACTTTTTGTTCTTTCGTAGATCGGCATCACATCGGGCAGGTGGCGCTCGATCTCCTCGATGCGGTTATTCCCGGACGGGTGGGTCGACAGCCACTGCGGCGGCGCGCCCTTGTTGGCGGACATCATCTTCTTCCACAACGTGACGCCGGCGCGCGGATCGTAGCCGGCGCGGGCGGCGAGTTCCAGGCCGACGGTGTCGGCCTCGGTCTCGTCGTCGCGCGAGAACTTCAGGGTCATCAGCTGGCCGCCGGCACTGAACACACCGGAATACTTGCCGCCGCCGACGAACTCGCTGAGCAGGCTGGCGCCCAGACGGGTGAGCTCCGTCTTGGCGATGCGCTCGCGGGCATGCTCGCGCAGGGCGTGGGCGATTTCGTGGCCCATCACCACCGCCGCCTCGTCGTCGGTCAGTTGCAGGCCGAGCAGCAGGCCGCTGAAGACGGCGATCTTGCCGCCGGGCATGCAGAAGGCGTTCACCTGCTGCGCGCCGATCAGGACGACTTCCCACTGCCACTGCTGCGCCCGCGCGTTGAAGCGGGCGGCATGGGGAATGATGCGGGCGGCAATCTGGCGCAAGCGCCGCATCTGCGGGTGATCGTCAGGGGCCAGCGCCTTTTTCGCCGCGGCCTGCTGCTTCAGCTGTGAGAATTCCTGTGTGGCCTGGCGTTCGAGGCCTTCGGCCGGCACCAGCTTGCGCATGGCGGAGGGCTGGCCGACCTTCACGCCCTCGCGCGGCTCGGGCGCGGCGTGGGCGAGCGGGAGGAAGCTGCAAACAACAAGGGCGATGATCGTGCCTCGATTCATCGCCCTATCTTAGCGCAGGTTCCTTCCGGTTCAAGCGCTTGCTGCCCTCGCCTGCGGGGAGAGTTCGCCCTGCGCGGCGGCTTTGGCCGGGCGCTCGATCGACACCTCGGCGAGGCGGCCTGCGATGTGTGCCAGCGCTTCCTCGACCTGGTCGATGAGGATCAGGCAAAGCTCGCCCGGCTGGATGCGCGCCAGCGCCGTGTCGATGGCGAGGAATTCGCCGCGGATTTCCTCGACGGCCGTGGCGCGCCTGGCGCGCGCCAGTCCCTCGCGCAGCAGGCCCAGCACTTCGCCGTCGGCGCGGCCGCGCTGGCACTGGTCCTGGTAGAGGATGACCTCGTCGAAGGCGTCGCCGATGATCTCGGTCTGCTTGCGGATGTCCTCGTCGCGGCGGTCGCCGGCGCCGCTGATCACCATCATGCGCCGCTCGGCCGGCATGGCCTCGACGGCGCGCACCAGCGCCAGGATGGCATCGGGGTTGTGGCCGTAGTCGGCGATCAGGGTGGCGCCGCGGTAGCTGAAGACGTTGAAGCGGCCGGGTGCGGTTTCGGCGTCGCTGGCGAAGGATTTCAGCGCGGCGCGCACGGCGGCCCAGTCGAGGTTCAGCGCCCAGGCGGCGGCGACCGAGGCCATGGCATTCTCCACCTGGAAGCTGATGGTGCCCTTGCGCGTCAGCGGCACGCCGCCGAGCGGGATGCGCTGGACGATATCACCGCCCTCGGCGCAGACGATCGAGTGGCCGTCGATGTAGACCACGCGCTTGCCCTGCGCGTTGTGCGTGGCCATCACCGGGTGGTGGCGGTCGGCGGCGAAGAAGGTCACCGCGCCGGGGCAGTTCTCCGCCATTTTCGCGACGATCGGGTCGGCGGCGTTGAGCACCGCCATGCCGTCTGGCGCGACGTTCTGCACGATGACGCGCTTCAGCACGGCGAGGTCTTCCACCGTGGTGATGTAGTTCAGGCCGAGGTGGTCGCCCTCGCCGATGTTGGTCACCACCGCCACATCGCAGCGGTCGAAGGCGAGTCCCTCGCGCAACAGGCCGCCACGCGCGGTCTCGAACACCGCGGCGTCGACGTCGGGGTGCATCAGGACGCTGCGGGCACTCTTCGGGCCGCTGCAGTCGCCGCTGTCGAGGCGGCGGTCATTCACATACACGCCGTCGGTGCAGGTCATGCCGGTGGTGAGGCCGCTGCCGCCCAGGAGATGGGCGATCAGGCGCACGGTGGTGGTCTTGCCGTTGGTGCCGGTCACCGCCACCACCGGGATGCGGCCGTTTTCTCCCTCCGGGAACATGTCGGCGATGACAGCCTCGCCGACGGCGCGGCCCTTGCCGAAGGAGGGCGCAAGGTGCATGCGCAGGCCGGGCGCGGCGTTGACTTCGACGATGGCACCGGCCTGCTCCTCGAGCGGCTTCTCCATGGTCTCGCAGACGATATCGACGCCGGCGATGTCGAGTCCGATCATCTGCGCGGCGGCGACGGCGCGCGCCGCCACGTCGGGATGGACGTCGTCGGTGACGTCGGTGGCGGTGCCGCCGGTGGAGAGATTGGCATTGTTGCGCAGCACGACGCGCGTGCCCTGCGCCGGTACGGAATCAGCACTCAGCCCCTGCAAGGCAAGGCGGCCGATGGCGATGTCGTCAAAGCGGATCTTGGTCAGGGAAGTGGCGTGGCCGTCGCCGCGGCGCGGATCGCTGTTCACTTCCTCCACCAGCTGGCGCACGCTGTGGGCGCCGTCGCCGATGACATGCGGCGGATCGCGGCGTGCCGCCGCGACGAGCCTGTTGCCGACAACCAGCAGGCGGAAATCGTGGCCCGGCACGAAGCGCTCGACCATCACCGTCGAGCCGTATTCGGCGGCGGCGGCGAAGGCGGCGGCAAGCTGCTCGCGGCTGGTGATGTTCACGGTCACGCCCTTGCCCTGGTTGCCGTCCTGCGGCTTGACGACCACGGCACTGCCGATCTCCTGCATGGCGGCCCAGGCATCGTCGGCGTCGACCACCGGCCGGCCCTGCGGCACCGGCACGCCGGCGGCCTCGAGCAGATGCTTGGTGAGCTGCTTGTCCTGGGCGATGGTTTCGGCAATCGCGCCGGTGCGGTCGATCTCGGCCGCCTGGATGCGGCGCTGTTTCGATCCCCAGCCGAACTGCACCAGGCTGCCCTGCGTCAGGCGGCGGAAGGGAATGCCGCGCGCGGCGGCGGCATGCACGATCGAGCCGGTGCTCGGGCCGAGGCGCACGTCCTCGTCGAGATCGCGCAGTCGCGCCAGCGCGTCGGCAAGGTCGAAGGGCGCATCGTTGAGGGCGGCGCGGCAGAGCTGTTCGGCGAGCGTCATCGCCAGCCGTCCGACTTCCTCCTCGGAATATTCGACGGCGACCTGGAAGACGCAGCGTTCGACAGTCTGCGTCACGCGGCTGAAGGTGACCGGACAACCGGCCTGGGCCTGCAGGCCGAGGGCGGCGAAGGCGAGGGCGTGGGCGACGGAGATGTCGCCCTCGTGGCCGACCGGGTGCATCGGGCCAATGTTCGGAAAGCGCGCGCGCAGGCGGTCCTCGAAGCCGGGCAGGGCGCCGAGGGTGCACTCGGCGCCTTCGGTGCGCACCACCGCCTCGATGGCGGTATGGCGGCTCCAGAGGTTGGGGCCGCGCAGGGCTCGAATACGGGTGACTTCCATGATGGATTTCCTGAAGATGAATACGTTACTGGTTTGCCACCCGGCGCGGGCGGCTGCGGAGCGGGCGCTTGCGCTCCTGCTCGAAGGTGTCGATGCCGACGCGGATCGTCTCGACCGGGATGTCGAGCGCCACGGCTGCGCCCACCGCCGCCAGCAGGCAGGCGGCGCGTTCGCTGTCGGTGCCGTCCTTGTTCGTCGCGAAGACGGGGAGTTCCATGAAGGGTCCCTCGACGGCGCCGGTCGCCAGCATGATGCGGCTCTCGCGCAGGTAGAGGGCGCGGCCGCCCCGGGCGCGATGCGCGGCGATGGCCGGCAGGTCCTGCGTCAGGCCGTAGAAGATCACGTCGCCGTCGCACAGCTCGGCCATGCGCGCTACCAGCGGGTCGGCGGCATTCAGCACGGCCGCGCCCTCGGGCAGGACGATGTCCACCTGGGTGCGCAGCACGTGGTAGAGCTGCTCGGCGTTGTGGATGTCGAAGTCGGCGAGCGACTCGGCGCCCTCGGCGTCGGTGACGATGCCGACCTGGCAGCGGTCGTAGGCAATGCCCTCGCCGAGAATCATCGCCGCGCCGTTCTCGAACACCGCGGCGTCCACCGAGCGGTTGATGAGCAGCCGCTGGCCGGCCGCCCAGTTGGCGCAGTCGCGCTTGTCCACCATGCGCTTGTCGAGAAACAGGCCGTCGCGACAGGACAGGCCGACGTGCTTGCCGGTGAGCTGCAGCAGCCAGGACATCAGGCGCGCGGTCAGCGAAGTGCCTTTCGAGCCGGCAATGCCGACAATCGGGATGCGGCCCTTGTCGCCGGCCGGGAACAGGCTGTCGACGATGGCCTGGCCGACCGGGCGCGGCTTGCCCTTGGCCGGCTTCAGGTGCATCAGCAGGCCGGGGCCGGCATTCACCTCGACGATGGCGCCGCGCTGTTCCTCCAGCGGGCGCGAGATGTCCTCGGCGACGATGTCGATGCCGGCGATGTCGAGGCCAACGACGCGCGCGGCGAGGGTGGCGGCTTCCGCCACGTCCGGGTGCACCTCGTCGGTGACGTCGTCGGCGAGGTTGCCGTAGCGGATGATCAATACTTTCTTGCCGACCGACGGAACCGAGTCGGGCGCGAAGCCCTGCCGCTGCAGTTCCAGCAGCACGGCCGGCTCGCGTTCCACATGGACCGGTTCGATCGGGGAGAACTCGTCTTCGCCGCAACGCGGGTCGGAATTGATCTGGCTGTCGATCAGCTCGACGATGGTCGATTTGCCGTCGCCGACGACCGAGGCGGTTTCGCCGCGCGTGGCGGCGACGAGGCGGTTGCCCACCACCAGCAGGCGGTGTTCGACGCCGGGCACGTAGCGTTCGACCATCACTTCGCTGCCTTCCGCCAGCGCCACGTGGTAGGCGGCCTCGACCTGCTCGCGCAAAGTCAGTTCCAGCGACACGCCGCGCGCATGGTTGGCATCGGTCGGCTTGACGGCGACCGGCAGGCCGATGTCCTCGGCCGCCTCCCAGGCGTCTTCCGGGCTTGCGACGATGCGGCCTTCCGGCACCGGCACGCCGCAGGAAGTGAGCAGTGTCTTGGTGAGGTCCTTGTCGCGCGAGATGCTTTCGGCGATGGCCGAGGTCGAGTCGGTCTCGGCGGTCCAGATGCGGCGCTGGCGGGCGCCGTAGCCGAGCTGCACCAGGTTGCCCTCGTTGAGGCGGATGAAGGGGATGCCGCGCTCGGTGGCGGCGTCGACGATGCTGTTGGTGCTGGGGCCGAGGCAGAGCGAATCCGCTTTTTCGCGCAGTATCTGGATGGTGGCCGGCACGTCGAAGGGCGTGTCGTTGATGGCCGCCATGAGCAGGTCACGGGCGGCGGCGAGGCAGGCGCGGGTCACCTGTTCCTGGCGCGAGCGGACCACCACCTTGTAGATGCCGTGCTTCGAGGTCTGGCGCGCCTTGCCGAAGCCGGTGCGCTGGCCGGCGAGGTTCTGCAGTTCGAGGGTGACGTGTTCGAGGATGTGGGCGGCCCAGGTGCCTTCGCGCAGGCGCTGCAGGAAGCCGCCGCGCTCGCCTTCGCTGCAGCGGTGCTCGATCAGGGAGGGCAGCCAGGCGGAAAGGCGCTCGTAGAAACCGGGAATCTTGTTGGAAGGCGCGTCTTCCAGGTCGCCGATGTCGACCCAGGCCTCGATGATCGGGCGGTAGGTCCAGATGTTCGGCCCGCGAAGCGGGGTGATGCGCAGGAATTCGATGTCTTTGTATTTCATAGTTCCCTGCCGCTGAGCCGGTTGCCCCGGCAGGGTTTGTGTCATGTTTGGGGAAATAACGAGGCTCCCGGCAATTGGTTTACCTGAGCCGCAAAAAAGCTTGTATTCGAACCGGGCGCCACAAGCGTTACTAAAGATATACTTGAAGCAACTTCCGATATTGCGCCGCAACAACAACTTGGGGAGCCTGCGGCGGGCCTATAAAATCAATGACTTCAGAGAATTCTCAGGCAGTTGCCACCGTCCTTCCGTCTGAACCGTGGCGCGCCGGGGCGATCGCCCGACTGGCGGCCGGCGAAACCCTCGAAGCGGGGCTGGAAGTCGATCTGGACCCCGAACTGCGCTACGCCGGCGGCCTTTTGGCCGTTACCGACCGGCGCCTGATGGCCCTTTCGCCGGGGCAGACCGAATGGCAGGAATGGCCCTACCGGCCGGGCCTGCAACTGGTGCATCACGACCACGCCGGCGTCGGCAGCCTGGAATTGCACGACGAGACCGCCCGCCTGGGCGTCTGGCGCTACACCATTGCCCACGACCCGGCCGCGCTGCGGCTGGTCGACGCCTTCGGGCGCCAACTGGAAAGCCACCTGACCGGCCGGCCGGTCGAGCGGCCGGAAGAGGATGTCTGCCCGAAATGCGGCGCGCCGCTGGACGGGGAAGAGGAATGCCCCGTCTGCGCCCGCGAGATCCACGCGCCGCCGTCGACGCGCACCCTGCTGCGCCTGGGGCGCTTCGCCCGACCCTACCGCTGGCAGCTGTTCTGGGGCTTCGCCCTGACCCTGGTGTCGACGGCCGCCGCCATGGTGCCGCCCTACCTGACCATGCCGCTGATGGACGACGTGCTGATTCCCTACCAGAACGGCCAGCCCATCGACATCGACGTGGTCGTGCTGCTGCTCGCCGGCCTGTTCGGCGCGGCGCTGGTGGCCTGGGGCCTGGGCTGGGCGCGCACCTACATCCTGTCGCTGGTGGCGGAACACATCGGCTCGGACCTGCGCACCGTCACCTTCGATCACCTGATGGGGCTGTCGCTCGAATACTACGGCGGCAAGCGCACCGGCGACCTGATGGCGCGCATCGGCTCCGAGTCGGACCGCATCTGCCAGTTCCTCTCGGTGCAGGTGCTCGACTTCGCCACCGACGTGCTGATGATCACGATGACCGCCGTCATCCTGTTCTCCATCAGCCCCTGGCTGGCGCTGGTGACGCTGCTGCCGCTGCCCTTCATCGCCTGGATGATCCAGCTGGTGCGCGACCGCCTGCGCAACGGCTTCGAGAAGGCCGACCGCATCTGGTCGGAAATCTCCAACGTGCTGGCCGACACCATTCCCGGCGTGCGCGTCGTCAAGGCCTTCGCCCAGGAGAGCCGCGAGACGCAGCGCTTCCGCGCCGCCAATGCCATCAACCTCACGGTGAACGACCGCGTGAACCGCGTCTGGTCGCTGTTCTCGCCGTCGGTGACCCTGCTCACCGAGGCCGGCCTGCTGGTGGTGTGGGCCTTCGGCATCTGGCAGGTGTCGAAGGACCAGATCACGGTGGGCGTACTGACGGCCTTCCTCGCCTACATCACGCGCTTCTACACGCGGCTGGATTCGATGAGCCGCATCGTGTCGACCACGCAACGCGCCGCTGCCGGCGCCAAGCGCCTGTTCGACATCCTCGACCATGTCTCGAGCGTGCCCGAGCCGGCCAGCCCGCTGCGCCTGCCCGAGGTGCAGGGCCGCATCGAGCTGCGCGACGTCGCCTTCCGCTACGGCAACCGCTCGGTGCTGCGCGGCGTCGACCTCACGATCGAGCCGGGCGAGATGATCGGCCTGGTCGGCCACAGCGGCTCGGGCAAGACCACGCTGGTCAACCTCATCTGCCGTTTCTACGACGTGACGGAGGGCTCGATCCGTCTCGACGGCGCCGACATCCGCCAGCTGGCGGTGGCCGACTACCGGCGCAACATCGGCCTTGTGCTGCAGGAGCCCTTCCTCTTCTTCGGCACCATCGCCGACAACATCGCCTACGGCAAGCCGGCCGCCACGCGCAGCGAAATCGTCGCCGCCGCCCGCGCCGCGCACGCCCACGAGTTCATCCTGCGCCTGCCGCAGGGCTACGACTCGCTCGTCGGCGAGCGCGGCCAGGGACTCTCCGGCGGCGAGCGCCAGCGCATCTCTATCGCCCGCGCGCTGCTCATCGATCCGCGCATCCTGATGCTCGACGAGGCCACCTCGTCGGTGGATACCGAGACGGAAAAGGAAATCCAGAAGGCGCTCGACAACCTGGTGCGCGGCCGCACCACCATCGCCATCGCCCACCGCCTGTCCACGCTGCGCAAGGCCGACCGCCTGGTGGTGATGGATCGCGGCCGCATCGTCGAAGTCGGCAACCACGACGAGCTGATGGCGCGCGAAGGCGCCTACTACCGGCTTTACCAGGCGCAGGCGCGCAATGTCGATGCCGAGGAGACGGGCGCCGAAGTGCCGCGCGTCGAACACAAGACGAAGGGACAATGATGCAGACCGCTTTCGAACTCGCGCGCAACGCCTTTGGCAAGCTCGTCCTCACCGCCGCCGACGGCAATATCGTCGAAGGCGTCGTGCCGGTGCGCGCCTTTCCCATCGCCGCGCCCGCCGAGGGCATTGCGCTGGTCGGCCCCGACGGCCACGAGGCCGGCTGGATCGAACGCCTCGATGCCTTGCCCGCCGCGTTGCGGCAACTGGTGGAAGAGGAACTCGGCCGGCGCGAATTCATGCCGGAGATCAGCCGCATCCGCAGCGTCACCAGCTTTGCCACGCCGAGCACCTGGCAGGTCGACACCGACCGCGGCGAGACGAGCCTGGTACTGTGGGGCGAGGAGTTCATCCGCCGCCTCGGCAAGGCCGGCCTGCTGATCGAGGACAGCCATGGCATCCACTTCCTGGTGCGCGACCTCAACGCCCTCGACAGCCCCAGCCGCAAGCTGCTCGATCGTTTTCTATAGGAGCCTGAACATGAAACAGAACAGCTTTCGTCCGCTTTGCCTTGCCGTGCTGACGTTGTCAGCCGTCCTTGCAGCAGGCTCGGCGTTCGCCGACAAGCCGTCCTGGGCCGGCAACGGCAAGGGCAAGAAACAGGATGACCGCGTCGAGCAGCGCAGCGGCCAATCCTCCACCCGCTTCGGCGACCAGCACCGCCGCATCATCGCCGAATATTACGGCGGCCAGATGCAACCGGGCCGCAAGTGCCCGCCCGGCCTGGCCAAGAAGAACAACGGCTGCATGCCGCCCGGCCAGGCGAAGAAGTGGGGCATGGGCCGCCCCCTGCCCGGCGATCTGCGCTACTACGATCTGCCGCGCGACCTGCTGATGCGCCTGCCGCCGCCGCCCGCCGGCCACCGCTACGTGCGCGTCGCCGCCGACATCCTGCTCATCGCCGTCGGCAGCAGCATGGTGATCGATGCGTTGGAGGATCTGGTTCGCTAGGGTAAGGTCAGTCGCAGTTCGCCCTGCAGGCGGCCGGGTCGGCGGCGCAGTTGCCGTCGCCGTGCACTTTGCATTGCGCCTTGGTGCGGTGGGTGAAAAGGATGCCTTCGGGGTAGCTGCAGGCGAGGCGTGTCAGCTTGCCTTGTTTGGTCACGGCAATGGATGCGGGTTTGAGATTCTTCAGCGCGCCTGCCGGCAGGTCGCAGGATATGTAGGCCTGGAAGGCGCCGTCCTTCGACTCCCATAGCGCGATGTTCTTCACCTTGCGGTAGTTCTCGTAGCTGGCGCAGGTTTCCTTGTCCTTGCCGTACATTCGTGCGTTGTCGGCGCAGAAGCCGGTGTAGGTGTACTTCAACTCCTCCTCCGAGGGGCAGGTGGCAACCTGCACGGCGGCGGCCGGATCGGGGCAGGCGAGGGTCTCGGCGAAGGCGGGGAGTGCCGCGCCGAGCGTCAGGACCAGTGCAATCAGGGGTTGGTTCATCGTGACTCCTTTCAGCGGCAATTCTACCCACAAAAAAAAGCCACCCCGCGGGGTGGCTCTTTCCTGAAGCTGAAGACGCTTAGTGACTGGCAGCCTTCTTGTCGAAGAACTGCTCGTCTTCCGTCGAGCCCTTGAGGGCGGCGGTGGAGGCATCGCGCTCGATCGTCGTGGTGACGGCGTCGAAGTAGCCGGTGCCGACCTCGCGCTGGTGCTTGACGGCGGTGAAGCCCTTCTCGGCGGCGGCGAACTCGGCCTCCTGCAACTCGACGAAGGCGCTCATCTGGTTGCGGGCGTAGCCGTGGGCCAGGTTGAACATCGAGTAGTTGAGGCTATGGAAGCCGGCCAGGGTGATGAACTGGAACTTGTAGCCCATGGCGCCCAGCTCCTTCTGGAACTTGGCGATGGTGGCGTCGTCGAGATTCTTCTTCCAGTTGAAAGAGGGCGAGCAGTTGTAGGCGAGCAGCTTGCCGGGGAACTGCTTGTGGATCGCTTCGGCGAATTTCCTGGCGAAGGCGAGATCCGGCTTGCCGGTCTCGCACCACACCAGGTCGGCCCAGGGCGCGTAGGCGAGGCCGCGCGAGATGGCCTGGTCGAGGCCCGGCCTGGTCTTGAAGAAGCCTTCGACGGTACGCTCGCCGGTGCAGAACGGCTTGTCATTGGGGTCCACGTCGTTGGTGATGAGGTCGGCGGCTTCGGCGTCGGTGCGGGCGACGACCAGGGTCGGCACGCCCATGACGTCGGCGGCGAGGCGCGCGGCGACCAGCTTGGCGACGGCTTCGCGCGAGGGCACGAGCACCTTGCCGCCCATGTGGCCGCACTTCTTGACGGAGGCGAGCTGGTCTTCCCAGTGCACGCCGGCGGCGCCGGCTTCGATCATGGCCTTCATCAGTTCGAAGGCGTTGAGCACGCCGCCGAAGCCGGCTTCTGCGTCGGCGACGATCGGGGCGTAGTAGTCGAGGTAGCCTTCGTCGCCGGGGCGCTTGCCCTCGGACCACTGGATCTGGTCGCAGCGCTGGAAGGTGTTGTTGATGCGCTTGACCACCAGCGGCACGGAATTGGCGGGGTAGAGCGACTGGTCGGGGTACATCTCGCCGGCGATGTTGGCATCGCCCGCGACCTGCCAGCCGGAGAGGTAGATGGCCTTCAGGCCGGCCTTGACCTGCTGCATGGCCTGGTTGCCGGTGAGGGCGCCGAGGGCATTGACGAAGGGCTCGTTGTTGACCAGGTTCCACAGCTTCTCGGCGCCGCGGCGGGCCAGGGTGTGCTCGATGGCGAGCGAGCCGCGCAGGCGGACGACATCCTCGGCCGTGTAGCCGCGCTTGATGTTCTTCCAGCGGGGGTTCTCGGCCCAGTCCTTTTTGAGCTTGGCAACTTCGAGTTCGTTGTTCATCGCAATCCTCTTCGTCAGTGCTTGGGGGTTGAAAAATGGCCGTTCGGTCTTTGCCGGACGGCGGGGTCACAGGGCGAAAGTATAGAGGGGATTTTGCGAAGCAGCACCGGAAAACGAAGTCTTATATATAATTAATAAAACATATAAATACATCTAGTTACAAGAAATATACCGCATTATAAAACGCAGTTCATTTCGTGAAATGAAAAGCATGCTGCTATGCAGCAGAAGTCAGTCTCCGTGAGACGGCGGTCTCAGGCCAGTAGCGCCGTGGGCGAAACCAGCACGCCGTCCTCGTCGGCATAAAGGTAATGGCCGGGAACGAAGGTGACGCCGCCGAAGCTGACGGCGATTTCCGCCTCGCCGACGTTCTTCTTGATGCTCTTCAGCGGATGCGTGTCGAGCGCCAGCACGCCGATGTCCATCTCGCCTATGGCGCGCGAATCGCGGATGCAGCCGTAGACGACGATGCCGGCCCAGCCGTGCTTTACGCCGAGCGCCGCCAACTGGTCGCCGACCAGGGCGCAGCGCACGCTGCCGCCGCCGTCGATCACCAGTACGCGGCCCTCGCCGGGCGACTCCAGCGCCTTGCGCACCAGCGAGTTGTCCTCGTGCAGCTTCAGTGTGGCGATGCGGCCGTGGAAGGCGGCGCGGCCGCCATAGGAGTTGAGCATCGGTTCGAGCACGCGCAGCTCCCCGGCGCGCACCCGTTCCTCGTGTTTGTCGCAGAGGTCGGCGGTCTGGTAATCCATGGCAGGCTCCGGAAAGGAAACGGCGGCATTGTAGCCGCCGTTCGCTTTGATGCGTTGGGCGAATCAGGCGACCGGTTCGGCCACCTCGTCGTAGAGCAGCTTCACCTTCTGCTCGCCGTCCAGGTCGATGGTGACGCGGCCGCCATTGGAAAGCCGGCCGAACAGCAGCTCGTCGGCCAGCGCGGAGCGGATGGTGTCCTGGATGAGGCGCGCCATCGGGCGGGCGCCCATCAGCGGATCGAAGCCCTTCTCGGCCAGCCAGTCCTTCAGTTTGTCGGTGAACACGGCCTCGACCTTCTTCTCGTGCAGCTGCGCTTCGAGTTGCATGAGGAACTTGTCCACCACGCGCAGGATGACCTCGTGGTCGAGCGCGGCGAAGGAGATGGTGGCATCGAGCCGGTTGCGGAACTCCGGCGAGAACATGCGCTTGATCTCGGCCATCTCGTCGCCCGCCACGCGCGAAATCGAGAAGCCGATGCCGCCCTTCTGCAGCATTTCGGCGCCGGCGTTGGTGGTCATGACGATGACGACGTTGCGGAAGTCCGTCTTGCGGCCGTTGTTGTCGGTCAGGGTGCCGTGGTCCATCACCTGCAGCAGGATGTTGTAGATGTCCGGGTGCGCCTTCTCGATCTCGTCGAGCAGCAGCACGGCGTGCGGCTTCTTGGTGATGGCCTCGGTCAGCTGGCCGCCCTGGTCGAAGCCGACGTAGCCGGGTGGCGCGCCGATGAGGCGCGAGACGGCATGACGCTCCATGTATTCCGACATGTCGAAGCGCACCAGTTCGATGCCCATGCAGTAGGCGAGCTGGCGGGCGACTTCGGTCTTGCCGACGCCGGTCGGGCCGGAGAAGAGGAAGCTGCCGATCGGCTTCGCAGGGTTGCCGAGGCCCGAGCGCGACATCTTGATCGCCTTGGCCAGCGCCTCGATGGCCTTGTCCTGGCCGAACACCACGGATTTCAGGTCGCGGTCGAGATTCTTCAGGGCGGCGCGGTCGTCGGTCGACACATGCTGCGAGGGCACGCGCGCGATCTTGGCGACGATCTCCTCGATCTCCGTCTTGCCGATGACCTTCTTCTGCTTCGATTTCGGCAGGATGCGCTGCGCCGCGCCGGCCTCGTCGATGACGTCGATGGCCTTGTCGGGCAGGTGGCGGTCGCTGATGTAGCGCGCCGAGAGCTCGGCGGCACTGGAAATGGCGGTGGCCGAGTACTTCACGCCGTGGTGCTGCTCGAAGCGCGTCTTCAGTCCCTTGAGGATGGAAACGGTCTCCTCGATGGAGGGCTCGTTGACGTCGATCTTCTGGAAGCGCCGCGACAGGGCATGGTCCTTTTCGAAGACGCCGCGGTATTCGGTGTAGGTGGTCGCGCCGATGCACTTCATCTGGCCGGAAGCGAGGGCGGGCTTCAGCAGGTTCGAGGCGTCCAGCGTCCCGCCGGACGCGGCGCCGGCGCCGATCAGGGTATGGATCTCGTCGATGAAGAGGATGGCGTTGTGGTTGTCCACCAGCTGCTTCAGCACGGCCTTCAGGCGCTGCTCGAAGTCGCCGCGATACTTGGTGCCGGCCAGCAGCGCGCCCATGTCGAGGGCGTAGATCTGGGCGTGCGCCAGGATCTCCGGCACGCGGCCCTCGACGATGCGCCGCGCCAGGCCCTCGGCGATGGCGGTCTTGCCGACGCCGGCCTCGCCGACCAGCAGCGGGTTGTTCTTGCGCCGGCGGCAGAGGGTCTGGATGACGCGCTCGAGCTCGCGGTCGCGGCCGATCAGCGGATCGATCTTGCCCATCAGGGCCTGGGCGTTGAGATTCTGCGTGTAGTTCTCCAGCGCGCCGCCGGCCTGCTGGCCTTCCGGTTCCTGTTCCTGCTGTTCGCCCTCGCTGCGGGCGCCGCCCTGTGCCGGCGCCTTGGTGATGCCGTGCGAGATGAAGTTGACCACGTCGAGGCGGGTGATGCCCTGGCGCTGCAGGAAATACACGGCATGGGAGTCCTTCTCGCCGAAGATGGCGACGAGGACATTGGCGCCGGTGACCTCCTTCTTGCCGGAGGACTGGACGTGCAGGATGGCGCGCTGGATGACGCGCTGAAAGCCCAGCGTCGGCTGGGTGTCGATTTCGTCGGTGCCGGCGACGGTGGGGGTGTGCTCGGCGATGAAGGCGATCAGCTCCTTCCTGAGCTCCTCGATGTTGGCGGCGCAGGCGCGCAAGACCTCGGCGGCGGAAGGGTTGTCGAGCAGGGCCAGCAGCAGGTGCTCCACGGTAATGAACTCGTGTCGCTTTTGCCTGGCTTCGACAAAGGCCATGTGCAGACTGACTTCCAATTCCTGCGCAATCATTTCAGATTTCCTCCATCACGCACGCCAGCGGATGCTGGTGCTCCCGGGCGTAGCCGGTCACCAGTTCAACCTTGGTGGCGGCCACATCCCGCGGAAAGACGCCGCATATGCCGACGCCTTCCCTGTGCACTTTGAGCATGATTCGCGTCGATTGTTCGCGACTCATGCCGAAAAATTTTTGCAGCACGACGACCACGAACTCCATTGGAGTGTAATCGTCATTTAACAGCAAAACCTTGAACAGCGGTGGCGGCTTGGTTTTGGTCCGCTCCGCTTCGAGCACCGAATCGCTCTGCTTGCGCGTAGCCATGGTTCAATTCTAATCACACTGCGCGATTCTGCAAGCGTGCGGACAAGGAGCAATTCCCATGGTAATTCCCTGCCTGGGCACTGTGCCGAAAAGCCACAATTTGCTGTCATGCAGCATCGAAAAACCCCGCAAAACCCTTGACGCGCTGCATTTGATTGGCGTAAAAATCTATGCGTGTTTGTCACAAAGTCTATGCAATACCGCCGGTTGGCCGCTGCGTTTCTTCCTGATTCCTGCTTCGCCCCGTGGTTTTCGCGTGCTTTAGAAACAAACATCCGGACTCTCCGTGCGAGTGGTCCGGCCAGGATGTTTAACACGAGGAAAGAGGTTTATGGCAACAGGTACCGTGAAGTGGTTCAACGACGCCAAGGGTTTCGGATTCATCACGCCGGATGACGGCAGCGAGGATCTGTTTGCCCATTTTTCTGCGATCCAGATGGGCGGATTCAAGACGCTCAAGGAGGGACAGAAAGTCTCCTTTGAAGTGACGCAAGGCCCGAAAGGCAAACAGGCCTCGAACATCCAGGCTGCCTGAGGCGGTTTGGGCCGGTTGCGGGTATACCCGTTGCCGGTAGTGGGATTCGAATTTGCGGAAGCCCGTTCCCTTAGCGGGGCGCGGGCTTTTTTTGTTCAACCGGCCGGCGGCTTCAGTCGGTGCGGGCGCCCCAGCCCGACTGCTCGACGAGGCGGAACAGGTCCGCCTCGGTGACGATGCCTAGCGGCTGGCCGTTTTCCATGACGACGATGCGGCGGATGCCGTTGTTCATCATCTGCCGCGCGACTTGCGGCAGGGGCGTGTCGCGCGAGCAGGTGATGAGGTAGCGGCTGGCGATCTCGTCCACCGTCATGCTGCCCGGCCGGCGGTTGGGCACGATGATTTTCCGCAGCACATCTCGCTTGGTCATGATGCCCCACTCGCCCTCGGCGTTCGGCTCGACCAGGATGGCATTCAGGCCGTGCTCAAGCATGACGTGCATGGCCGAATCCACCGTTTCCGCGCCGCCCACCATCTGGAACGGCGACATGATGGCGCCGACGCTGCGCTCGGTCTGCATCGCCAGCCTTACATCCTGTCGATCATCGCCTGGCCGAAGGCCGAGCACTTGACCTCGGTGGCGCCCTCCATCAGGCGGGCGAAGTCGTAAGTGACGATCTTGTCGGCGATGGCGGCTTCCATCGAGCGAATGATCAGGTCGGCGGCTTCCTTCCAGCCCATGTGGCGCAACATCATCTCGGCGGAGAGAATCAGTGAGCCGGGATTGACGTAGTCCTTGCCGGCGTACTTCGGCGCGGTGCCATGGGTGGCCTCGAAGCAGGCGTACTGGTCCGAGATGTTCGCGCCGGGGGCAATGCCGATGCCGCCGACCTGGGCCGCCAGCGCGTCGGAAATGTAGTCGCCGTTGAGGTTCAGCGTGGCGATCACGTCGTACTCGGCCGGGCGCAGCAGGATCTGCTGCAGGAAGGCGTCGGCGATCATGTCCTTGATGATGATGTCGCGGCCGGTCTTCGGATTCTTCAGGGTGCACCACGGGCCGCCGTCGAGCAGCTTGGCGCCGAATTCCTTCTGCGCCACTTCGTAGCCCCAGTCGCGGAAGGCGCCCTCGGTGTACTTCTGGATGTTGCCCTTGTGCACGATGGTCACCGACTTGCGGTCGTTGTCGATGGCGTACTTGACCGCGGCGCGCATCAGGCGCGAGGTGCCCTCGCGCGAAACCGGCTTGATGCCAATGCCGGAGGTGTTGGGAAAGCGGATCTTCTTGACGCCCATCTCGTCCTGCAGGAACTTGATGAGCTTCTTGCAGGGCTCGGTTTCGGCGGCCCATTCGATGCCGGCGTAGATGTCTTCCGTGTTTTCGCGGTAGATCACCATGTCGACCTTGCTCGGGTCCTTCAGCGGGCTGGGCACGCCCTTGAAATAGCGCACCGGGCGCACGCACTGGTAGAGATCCAGTTCCTGGCGCAGGGCGACATTGAGGGAGCGGATGCCGCCGCCGACCGGGGTGGTCATCGGGCCCTTGATGGAAACCGAGTACTCCTTGAGCAGGCTCAGCGTCTCCTCCGAGAGCCAGACGTCGCCGCCGTATTTTTGCGTCGATTTCTCGCCAGCATACACTTCCATCCAGTGGATCTTCTTCTTGCCGCCGTAGGCCTTGGCCACCGCGGCGTCGACCACCTTGAGCATCACCGGCGTGATGTCGACGCCGATGCCGTCGCCCTCGATGTAGGGAATGATCGGATTGTCCGGCACCGGCTGACCCGGAATGATTTTTGCGCCGCCCTGGGGAATCGTTACAAGAGAATTCGCACCCATTTCAACTCCATCTGTCCTAGTGGTTTGGTGAAGCGCTATGCCGGCGGTGTGTCGAGCCCTGGATGGCTGCGGCAGCGTCGAACGAGCCAGCCTTATAAACAAATATTATCCGTCATTCCGATTCTTTTTGCCAGCATCCATCGCCACTCCCCTCGTAACGTCTTGGCACTCCTGGCAATATCCCGGTATGCTGCTTTTTCCTTGCGCTGCAACATCTGATAAAAATGGAAATACCTGCAGGCGAAAACCCCCTGGCCCAGGCCATCGCACAAACCCTGCTAGACGGCTTCAACAAGCACTATCGCCTGTTTAGCGAAAGCAGCGCGCAGGCCAAGCCCCGCTTTGAATCCGGCGACTGGCTCGGCGTGCAGCGTGCCGTGCGCGAACGCATCGCCTTCTACGACGAGCGGGTGAACGAGAACGTCAGCCTGCTGCGCCAGCAATTCCAGGCCGAGAACATCGACGACAATACCTGGCAGCTGGCGAAGCTGCTCTACATCGGCCTGCTGACCAATCACAAGCAGCCTGAACTGGCAGAGACCTTCTTCAACTCGGTCTTCTGCAAGATCATGCACCGGACGTATTTTCAAAACGACTTCATCTTCGTGCGCCCCGCCGTTTCGACGGATTTCATCGAATCCGACCCGCCCGCCTACCGCAGTTATTACCCCAACAAGACGGGGTTGCGCCAGGCCATCCGCGACATCTGCGGCGACTTCGGCTGGCAGTGCGCTTTCGCCAATCTTGAGCGGGATGTCGAGAATGTGATCAACGCCGTCATGCTGCAGATGGGCGGCCGCCTGCCTGCTACGGAGGCCAACTTCCAGATCCAGGTGCTGCATTCGGCCTTCTACCGCAACAAGGCGGCCTACATCGTCGGCAAGGCGATCAACGGCGACTACGAGTACCCCTTCGTCGTGCCGGTGCTGCACGACGCGAAAGGACGCCTGTTCCTCGACGCCATCCTGCTCGACTCGGCGCAGATCCGCACCCTGTTCAGCCTGAGCCGCGCCTACTTCATGGTGGACATGGAAGTGCCCTCGGCCTATGTCGATTTCCTCGCCGGCCTGATGCCGCACAAGCCGGCGGCGGAGCTGTACACCATGCTCGGACTGGCCAAGCAGGGCAAGACCATGTTCTTCCGCGACCTGATCCACCACCTGCGCCACTCGCAGGATGAGTTCGTCATCGCGCCCGGCATTCCGGGCATGGTCATGAGCGTGTTCACCCTGCCGTCGTTTCCCTATGTCTTCAAGGTGATCCGCGACGTCTTCGCGCCGGCGAAGGACGTGGATCACGCCACGGTCAAGGCCAAGTACGTTCTGGTCAAGCAGCACGACCGCGTCGGGCGCATGGCCGACACCCTGGAGTTTTCCAATGTCGCCCTGCCCCGGGGGCGCTTCAGCGCGGAGTTGCTGGCGGAGCTGCGCAACGAGTGCGCTTCGCTGCTGGAGGAAAGCGACAGCGAGATCGTCATCCACCATGTCTACATCGAACGGCGCATGAAGCCGCTCAATCTCTACCTCGACAGCGCCGACGAGGAAAAGCGCGAGAACGCCGTGATCGAATACGGCAACGCCATCAAGGAACTGGCCTACGCCAATATCTTCCCCGGCGACATGCTGTTCAAGAACTTCGGCATCACCCGCTTCGGCCGCGTCGTGTTCTACGATTACGACGAGATCGAATACATGACGGACTGCAATTTCCGCCGCATTCCGCCGCCGCCCAATCACGAGGCGGAGATGTCGGGCGAGGTCTGGTACTCGGTCGGGCGCAACGACATCTTTCCCGAGGAATTCGGCACCTTCCTCCTCGGCAATCCGGAGACGCGGCGCGTGTTCATGAAGCACCATGCCGATCTGCTCGAGCCGGAGTTCTGGCAGCAGACCAAGCAGAAGATCCTCGACGGCTTCGTTCCCGACTTCTTTCCCTATCCCGAGGAGATGCGCTTCTGCCGCATGTTCGCCGGCGACTGCCGGCCGGAAGCCCAGCAGCCGGCGGCCGAGGTGGCGTGAGCCGCCTGATCCTCTTCAACAAGCCGTACGGCATCCTCAGCCAGTTCACGCCCGAGGCGGGGCACCGCTGCCTGGCCGACTTCATCCCCGTGCCCGGCGTGTATGCGGCCGGCCGGCTCGACGCCGACAGCGAAGGGCTGTTGCTGCTCACCGACGACGGCCGCCTGCAGCAGCGCATCGCCGACCCGCAGCACAAGCTCCCCAAGACCTACTGGGCACAAGTCGAAGGCGAGCCCACCGAGGAGGCTTTGCAGCGGCTGCGGCAGGGCGTCGACCTCGGCGACTTCGTCACGCGGCCCTGCGAGGCGGCGTGCATCCCGGAACCCGCCGGCCTGTGGCCGCGTGACCCGCCGATCCGGCAACGCAGGCATATTCCCACGGCCTGGCTGCAAATCGACCTGCGTGAGGGCAAGAACCGCCAGGTTCGTCGCATGACGGCCAAGGTCGGTTTCCCGACCCTGCGTCTGCTGCGGGCCTCAATCGGCCCGTTTTCCCTGGCGGGACTGCAGCCCGGCGAATGGCGTGATGCGGATGCCGCGCTGCTTTGACATGCATCAATATGCACTCTGCGCTGGCTCTCAGAATTCAAACAGAAACCCTACGGACCGGATCGAATGAAACAGGCGTTGGCCGCTGCTGCGCTGATCCTCCTCGCGAGCGTCGGCTTTCTCTGGTGGATTGCCGAAGACATGGCGCCGCGGGCGGATTTCGTTCCTCATGCCGAACCGCCGCAGGCAGCCGAGATCGACTACCTGCGCGCGGTCTATAGTCCGCTGCATTTCCGGCCGGCGATCGAGACGGCCGCCGACGCCCAATGCCTGGCCTGCCACCGCGAGGTGCTCGAGGACAAGGTGCGCCCGGCTTCGCCTTCGGGGTTGAAGACGGAAACCCTGCGCGCCGGGTACCAGGAGACGCCGACCTATGCCGGAGAGCAGGATACTTTCCACCGCCGCCATCTGGTCACGCCGCTGGCAAGAAAACTGATGAATCTGCGCTGCCACACCTGCCACCAGGGCCACGACCCGCGCGAGGAAGCGCAGGGCGCCGCGGCCGATTCGGCGCGGCAGGATGACGCTGGCTTCACGCTGCGCAAGCAGGTGAATCCGGAGACCACCTGCCTGAAGTGCCACGGTCAGTTTCCCTGGCAGCTGATGGGCCTGCCCGGGCAGTGGGAGACGCACAAGGCCACCTTCGCCAACAACTGCCTGACCTGCCATGCCGCCATCCGCAGCAAGCGGCACGAGGTCACGTATCTCAACGCCGAGGCGATCGAACAGGCAGGCATGGAGGGCGCCGACGCCTGCTACGGCTGCCACGGAGGGCGCAGCTGGTACCGCATCAGCTACCCCTATCCGCGCACGCATTGGCCGGAGATGCCGGCCGAAGTGCCGGAATGGGCGAAGCACCGGCCGACGCAATCCGAAGCGCGCTTCCTCAAGAGTGCAGTGCAAGGAGCCCGCCCATGAACGCCAGCGACAAGAGCGCAACCGATCTCCTGCTGAATCCGAACCGGCGAAGTTTTCTCAAGACGGCCGCGGCCGGCGGCGCGATCGCCGCGGCCGGCGGGCTGACGGAACTGACTTTCGGCGGCAAGGAAGCCCAGGCCCACGCCTACGAGCCGTATCCGACCGACGACCAGCTCACCACCGTCGTTACCTCCTGCGACCACAACTGCGGTTCGCGCCACATGCTGGTGGCGCACAAGAAGGGCGACGTCATCGTGCGGTTGTCGACCGACGACGGCCGCTATCAGGAGGGCGGCGCCTTCGGCTTCGAGTCCGAGCAGGTGCCTCAGTTGCGTGCCTGCCTGCGCGGCCGCTCCTACCGCGCTCGCATCTATTCGCCGGAGCGGCTGCTCCATCCGATGCTGCGCGTGGGCGAACGCGGCGAGGGCAAGTTCAAGCGCGTGTCCTGGGACGAGGCGCTCGACTACATCGCCAGGAAGATGGTGGAGCTGAAACAGAAGTACGGCCCCACGGCGATCCTCGACCAGGCCTATGCCGGCACCTCCTATTGCGTGTTGCACAAGTCGGACCAGATCGAAGGCCTGCTGGCGCGCTTCCTCGGCATGTTCGGCTGTCGCACCAATTCCTGGTCGGTGCCGTCCTACCAGGGCACCACCTTCTCCAGCCGCATGACCTTCGGCACCATCGATGACGGCAACGAGGACGATGCCTTCGCCCACTCGAAGCTGATCATCATGTGGGGCTGGAATCCGGCCTACACCTTCCACGGCGGCAACACCTTCTACTACATGCGGCTCGCGAAGCAGCGCGGCTGCAAGTTCGTCCTGGTCGATCCGCAATACACGGATTCGGCGGCGAGCTACGACGCCTGGTGGATTCCCATCAAGCCGAACACCGATGCCGCCATGCTGGCCGGCATGGCGCACCACATCTTCGCCAGCAAGCTGCAGGACCAGCCCTTCATCGACAGGTTCGTGCAGGGCATGGACGCCGGCACCATGCCGGGCTGGGCCAAGGGCCAGGAGAACTTCAAGGACTACATCCTCGGCAAGTCCGACGGCGCGCCGAAGACGCCGGAGTGGGCCGAGCAGATCTGCGGCGTCAAGGCCGCGGACATCCGCAAACTCGCGGAAATGTACGCGACGACGAAGCCGGCGGCGCTGAAGGCGTCCTGGGCGCCCGGCCGTGCCGCCTACGGCGAGCAGTACAACCGCATGGCGGCGGCCTTGCAGGCGATGACCGGCAACATCGGCATTCTTGGCGGCAGCGCCGAGGGCGTCGGCAAGGGCTGGCATGCCGAGAGCGTGGCCTACCCTTACGACGAGAACGCGAATATCTGGTATGCCTCGATCAAGTCCGATCGCTGGGCGCATTGCGTACTGAACTATCCAAACGTCAAGCGCGAGGAAGTCGGCCTGTGGCCGCGCAGCGACAAGTTCGACGGTGTCATCCCCAACATCAAGGCGATCTGGTGGCACGGCTCGGACTGGTTCAACCAGCTGACGAACGTCAACAAGGAAATCGAGGCGGCGAAGAAGCTGGAGCTCATCGTCTGCCAGGATTCCACCATCACGCCCTCCGGCTTGTGGGCCGACGTGCTGTTGCCCATCGCGACGCATTTCGAGCGCCACGGCGTGGCACTGCCCTGGTACAAGGGCCATTACTACATCCACCGGCCGAAGGCGATCGCGCCGCTCGGCGAAGCGAAGACCGATTTCCAGGTGTTCACCGAGCTGGCCTGGCGGCTGGAGAAGCTCGACCCGGCGCTGAAGGATTTCGGCAGGCGCTACAACCCACGGGCGGAGCGCAGCTATTTCGACAATCCGGACGCGGTCGACGAGGCTTATCTCGCCGCCTGGTGGAAGGACAAGGTGCAGGCGCATCAGGGCGTGACGATGTCCTGGGAGGAGTTCAAGCGCCGCGGCGTCTACAAGTTCGAGCTCGTGCAGCCGCTGGTGGCCTTCCGCGAACAGATCGAGCAGGGCAAGCCCTTCCAGACGCCCTCCGGCAAGATCGAGATCTTCTCGACGACGCTGGCCAAGGTCACCGACTGGACGAAGACCCAGTGGGGCTATGCCATTCCCGCCATCCCGAAGTGGATCGAGCCCTTCGAATCGCTCAACCACCCGCTGGCGAAGATCTACCCCTTCCACATGATCACGCCGCATCCGCGCTGGCGCACGCACTCGATCTTCCACAACATCCCCTGGCTGCGCGAGACCTACCAGCAGGAGATCACGCTGAACGCTGCGGATGCGAAGCGGCTCGGCATCCGCACCGGCGACACCGTCGAGGTCTGGAACGCGCGCGGCCGCATCGTCCTGCCGGCCTACGTCACCGAGCGCTGCATGCCCGGGGTGGTGGTGGTGTACGAGGGCGCCTGGATGGACCGTGACCCGGCGGGCATCGACCGCGCCGGCAACCCGGACTTCCTCACCCTGGACGAGCCTTCGCCGGCTGGCGCCTTCGCCTACAACACCATCCTCTGCAACCTGAAAAAGACGCAGCGGGCGCACAAGCCTGGCTGGGACGTGCAGGCCACGTCGCGTTCGCATGTCTTCAGGCGCGATTACTGATATGGCCAAGAAACTCGACAAGGCGGAAGTCAAGAGGGCCCTCGAGCGCAAGGTGGCGCAGACCTACCGGCCGGTGCAGCCGAAGACCCAGTTCGGCTTCATCCACCACAACGTGGACTGCATCGGCTGCCGCGCCTGCGAGATCGCCTGCAAGGACAAGAACGGCCTGCCGCCCGGCCCGCGCTTCCGGCGCGTCATGTACGTCGAGGGCGGCACGTTCCCGGACGTGTATGCCTACAAGGTGAACATGTCCTGCAACCACTGCGCCGATCCGGCGTGCCTGCCGGCCTGTCCCTCGGGCGCCATCTGGAAGCGGGCCGACAACGGCGTGGTCGATATCGATTCGACGCTGTGCATCGGCTGCCGCCGCTGCGAGGCGGCCTGCCCCTACGGCGCGCCGCAGTGGGACCCGAAGGAGCAGATCGTCAAGAAATGCAATATGTGCATCGACGAGCTGCAGGCCGGCCGCAAGCCTTACTGCGTCATGGCCTGCATGATGCGCGTGCTCGACATCGGCCCGATCGAGGCATTGGCCGCCGGCACCTGGAAGACCACCGCGCTGGGGCCAGGCGAAATGCCGGTGCGCCAGGTGAAGAACATGGCGAATCCCGAACTGACGCGGCCGTCGATCGTCTTCATTCCGCACAGCAAAGGCAAGGTATGAGTTTGCCGAGAGAACTGTTGGAGGCGCTTGCCGAGGACGCCGAGGCGCTCGCGGCGCTGCACGACCGCGAACTGACGGCGGAAACGCTCGCGACCCTGCGCGAGGTCGGATTTCCTGCAAACCTCGGCCTGCTGCCGGCCGGAGAACATTCGATCGAAGCCTGGCGCCAGATGGCCGCCGCGCTGGAAGAAACCGACCCCGGAGCGCTCGATCAGCTGGCGGTCGACTATGCGGCGATCTACCTCACCGGCGCCTATGGCGCCTCGCCCTGCGAATCGGTGTGGACCGACGACGACCATCTCGCCTGCCAGGACGCCATGTTTGGGTTGCGCGAAATCTATGCCGCGGCGGGACTGGCGGCCGAGGATTGGCGGCGACGGCCGGACGACCATCTGGTCCTGCAACTGCTCTATATCGCCCATGCCTTGCGGCGCTCGGACGGAGCGGAAGAACTGCGCCGGCTGGCGGCCATGATGGACGAGCACCTGCTGCGCTGGCTGCCGGATTTCGCCGCCCGTGTCGCCGCGCGCGCCGAGACGCCGTTCTTCGCCGTGCTGGGGCGGCTGACTTTTGCCTGGGGCGAGCAGCTGCGCGACCTGCTCGCTGAAAGCCTGGACGATCCTCGGCCGACGCGCGAAGACATCGAGTCCCGCCTCCGGCCCCAGCCGCGCGCCGCGGTGGCGCCCCTGGCCTACCTGCCGGGCGCGGCGCCAAGCTGGTAAGCTTTTGCTCCTGAAATGAGGAGCGAGCCTTGAAATTCCTGCGTTGCGTTCTTTTCCTGCTGCTGACCAGCGGCGCCGCCCTGGCCGCGCCGACCATCGAGCTATCCGCCGGCATGCACCGCATCGAGGCCGAGGTGGCGAGCAACAATGCCGAGCGCGCCACCGGCCTGATGAACCGGCCCTCGATGCCGATCCATCGCGGCATGCTGTTCGTCTTCCCCGAGGCCGGCGTGCAGTGCTTCTGG
>CAJPFL010000134.1 GCA_905339315.1 Rhodocyclaceae bacterium | reverse complement strand
GGCGCTGAAGGCGCGCGAGCCCATCATCGAGGCGCCGATGGCGACTTCCAGCGACACCTTCTCGTTCACCGACCACTCGGTGTACATGTCCGGATAGGTGGACAGCTGCTCCAGCATCTCGGTCGCCGGCGTGCCCGGATAGCCGGCGCAGACCTTCGTCCCCGACTCCCACACCGCGCGCGACACGGCCTCGTTGCCCGACATCAGGAGCCGGCTCGCCGCCGGCGCCGGCATGACTGCTGCCATCTGCACCACCCCGTTGAATGAAATCAAGAAAAGAGGGATGAAGCTACTTTGGCCATGGGATTTCTCCCTTGATACAGGTCAAAGGTGTTCCAGTCAGGCAGGTGAATCAGGAATGGGACGCCGCTTCCCGCAGCACGTGCTCGAAGCGCTCGACCACGCCCGGCCAGCCGCGCGTTTCCATGTCGAGTCTTGCCCGCCGGCCGATGGCCCGGCGCAGGCCGCCATCCAGCGCCAGGCCGAGCGCCGCAGAGACGAATGCGGCTTCGTCGCCGGGCGGCACGCTGCGGCCGCTGAAGCCGTCGGCGATGATCTCGGCTGCCGCCGCGCTGCGGTAAGCCGCCACTGCCAGGCCGCTCGCCATGGCTTCCGCGACGACGTTGCCGTAGGTTTCGCTCAGGCTGCCGAACAGGAACAGGTCGCCCGAGGCGTAATGCGTCGCGAGGTCGGCGCCGGTGCGCGTGCCGGCAAACAGGTCCCGCGGCCGCTCCCGCTTCAGGTGTGCGGCGGCCGGGCCGTCGCCGACCCAGACCATGCGTGCCTGCGGGCAGGCGGCGCGAATCGCATCGAAGGCCTGGCAGGTCAGGTCGAGATTCTTCTCCGGCGCCAGCCGGCCGACATACAGGCAGGCGAGATCGCCCTCGCCGACGCCCCAGGCTTCGCGCAGGTCGCGCGAGCGGCGGCCGGGCGTGAACAATTCGGTGTCGACGCCGCGGCCGACCACGCAGACGCCGGGTATGCCCTCGCCCGCCAGGTCCGCCGCCAGCGCCTCGGTCGGCACCACGGTGGCGCGGGTGCGCCGGTGCAGGCTGCGCAGGTAGGCGGCCACCGCCGGCCGCAGCCAGCCGAAGCCGTAATGCACGCTGTAGCGGTCGAAATTGGTGTGGAAGCCCGAGGTGACGGGCAGGCCCAGGCGCCGCGCCGCCGCCACCGCCGACCAGCCGAGCGGCCCTTCGGTGACGACATGCACCACGTCGGGCCGCTGCGCGCGCCAGGCGCGCCCCAGCGCGGCGCCGGCGGGCAGGCCGAAGCGCAGGCCGGCATAGCCCGGCAAGGGCAGGCCGGCCAGCAACAGGTCGCCCGCGCCGCCGCGGTCCTCGCGCGATTGCCGCGGCCGCAGCACGCTGACGCGGTGTCCGCGGCCGCGCAGACCTTCGATCAGGCGGCCGACGGTCATCGCCACCCCGTTCACTTCCGGTGGGTGCGTTTCAGTCACGACGGCGATCTTCAGCCCGCTCAACGGACTACCCTCCCCCCAGCCCCCTCCCCACGGAAGGGGGTGACGACGGTTCGCCGCTGGCGCGGCTCCCTGTCGTACGCTGCGCTCCCTTGGGACGGCCCGGCGGGAGCGCTCATGGCAGCAGCACGCTCGCCCATACGGCAAGCACGTTGAACAGCGCGACGAACACCGCCGCGCTGCCGATGTCCTTGGCACGCTTGGCCAGGCGATGGTCTTCCAGCCCGATCCTGTCAACCGCCGCCTCCAGCGCCGAGTTGAGCAGTTCCACCACCAGCACCAGCAGCACGCTGGCGATCATCAGGGCGCGGCCGACGCCGTCAACCGGCAGCAGGAAGGCGGCCGGCAGCAGCAGGGCGGCCAGCCACACCTCCTGGCGGAAGGCGTCCTCGCAGCGGTAGGCGGCTTCCAGTCCGGCGAGGGAATAGTGGAAGGCGTTCCATACCCTCCTTAAGCCGGTCTTGCCTTTGTATGGGCTTTCCATGGGGCAGGATTTCCGTTCTTCTTGTGGTATTCGAGGTAAAGGGTCGCCAGCCGCGCCGACATCGCCTCGTCGGACCAGCTGCGCGCATAGCCCCAGGCTTCGCTGCCCAGGCGGGCGCGCAGGGCGGCATCGGAAAGGATGTCCACCACCGCGTCGGCGAAGGCGGCAGGGTCTTCGGCCGGTACGCGGCAGCCCTGGCGCGGCGCCAGGATGTCGATGGTGCCCATCTCGGCGAAGGCCACCACCGGCAGGCCCACCGCCATCGCCTCCAGCAGCACCAGCCCCTGCGTTTCGGTGCGCGAGGCGAAAACGAAGACGTCGGCGGCGGCGTAGCAGTCGGGCAGGTCGCGATGGCGATCGAGGTAGCCGGTGAAGCGCACGGCTTCACCCAGGCCGAGCCGCGCCGCCTGGGCGCGCAGGGCCGGCAGCGCCGGGCCCTCGCCGGCGACGAGCAGCAGGAGATCGGGGCGGCGCTTCACCGCCTCCGCCGCCATTGCCAGCAGAAAGCCGATGTTCTTCTCGTGCGCCACCCGGCCGACGAAGAGGGCGACCGGGCGCGCCGGCACGATGCCGTGGGCGGCGCGGAAGCGGGCGCGATCGCCGCCGGCGAAGCGCGCCAGCGGGATGCCCGTCGGCAGGATGTGGATCGGCGCCTTGACGCCGTAGTGCACCAGGCGCGCCTGCATCGCCAGCGAGGGCACGACGACGCCGTCAAGGGCGTTGCACTGCCGGCGCGAGAGGTGCCGCGCCAGGGCGCGCAGCCCGCGCGCCGGCAGGAACGGCGCGTAGTGGTGCAGGTATTCCTCGAACAGGGTGTGGTAGGTCGCCAGCACCGGCACGCCGGCGCGCCGCGCCGCGCGCAGGCCCGAGTAGTGCGCGGCGAAGGGCGTCTGGATGTGCACCAGGTCGCAGCCGGCGGCATGCTCGTGCACGGTGCGCGACATGCTGCGCCAGGCAACGATGCGGTCCTCCGGGTCGCGCGGCACCGGCCGGCCGGGGACGCGCGCCACGCCCGGCACATCGGGCTCGGCGCCGTAGCGCGGCGCGACGATGCGCACTTCGATGCCCTGCCCGGCGAGGGACTGGCGGAAGGTTTCGATGGAGGTGGAAACGCCGTTGACGCGGGGAAAATAGACGTCGGACACCATCAGTATCCGCATCAGGCGGCAATCCTTTCGCGCGCCTTGTGCAGCGGCAGCACGCTCGCCGGCGTGTGCCATTCCACCAGCTCCAGGCGGCCGTCCAGGTGCTCGACGATGGCGGTGCAGGAATCCACCCAGTCGCCGCAGTTGATGTAGGCGAGGCCGTCGATGTCCTTGATCACGGCGCAGTGGATGTGGCCGCAGACGATGCCGTCGAGGCCGCGCGACGCGGCGTGGCGCACGGCGTTCTCCTCGAAGTCGAAGATGAAGCTGAGCGCCTTCTTGACGCGCCGCTTGGCATAGCCGGCCAGCGACCAGTAGCCGGCCAGCCCCAGCTTGCGCCGCAGCCAGGACACCCAGCGGTTGGCGCGCACCAGCAGGTTGTAGGAGACGTCGCCCAGCCGCGCCACCCAGCGATGGTGGCGCGTCACCTGGTCGAAGGCGTCGCCGTGGATGAGCAGGAAGCGGCGGCCGTCGCGCATCGTGTGCACCGCCTCCTCGACGACCTGGATGTCGCCGAAGGCGGAGTCGACATAGTCGCGCAGCGCCTCGTCGTGGTTGCCGGGGATGAACACCACGCGCTCGCCGTGGCGGGCGCGGCGCAGCACCTTCTGCACCACGGTGTTCTGCGCCGCGTTCCAGTGGATGCCGCGCTTCATCGCCCAGAAGTCGACGATGTCGCCGATCAGGTAGAGCTCGTCGGCGGCGTACTCGCGCAGGAAGTCGAGGAGCCGCTCGGCCTGGCAGGCGCGGGTGCCGAGGTGGATGTCGGAGAGAAACAGGGTTCTTACACGCGGCATGCGCGCAGTCTGGGCGCCGCATATTGTCTCTTCATGAAGAATTGATGACCGGCAGATGACAGGCCGTCGCCGCTTCGCCGGCCGACATCATTCCGTAACCTGCCGTCGCGACAATGCCGTGGATTCTCCGGACACCCCCCATGGAAAAAGCCCATATCATCGACGCCCTCGGCGAGAGCGGTCTGCTCCTGCCGACGCTGCTCAACGCCGCGCTGGCAGCCAACGACCGCGCCAAGTACCACTTCAGCCTGCTGCAGATGGCCCAGTCGCGGGCGCAGCATCCGGATGCGCCCGCCTCCGACCTGCGCGTCGAGCGCCAGGCCGCCGGCATCGCCGATGAATCCTGCGACGGCATCGTCGCCGCCAGCAGCCGGGGCGAAGGCGATCTCTACCGCATCCCCCAGGTGCAGGCCGTCTGCACGGCGCTCTACCAGGACCTGCAGCGCATGCTGGAACCGATCCAGGCCGCCCGCAGCCCGGAGTGGGGCGGCTTCGCCGCGCGCCTCAAGCTGCTTGCCGCCAGGCCCTGGTGCAAGACGGACGACCTGATCTCCGGCGAGCAGATCGCCGCCATGACTTCGGGCGACCGCAAGCGCGCCGACAGCCTGCACCTGCTGGTGATGGACATGCACAAGGTGCTCAACGCCCTCCAGGCCAGGGTGTCCACCGAAGTCATCGACGGCGCCCAGACCTACGACATCCGCGGCGAGGACCGCAGCCTGATCGGCGCCTTCATGCGCGGCGTGAACCAGTCCCTGCCGCTGAAATTCGATCATCCCGGCCTGGGCACGACGGCGACGCGCTCCGGCGACACCCTGGTGCTGCAGAACGACATCGGCACCACCGATGCCCATGTCCTCGTCGTGCATGTCGAGGGCCTGCGCGCCCAGCTCACCTACACCGACGTGCACATGCAGCGGCTGATCTTCCTGCAGAGCCTGTTCGAGGGCTGGCGCGTCGCCTGGGAGGACACCCGCTCGCGCGCCGACCATTCGATGGAGGACGGGGTCTACCATCTTTGCGTCGGCACCTACACGGCGCGCAAGGCGAAGGAGCTGGAGGACTATCTCGCCTTCCTCGGCTCCCGCCTGGTGTTCCTCATCGACTGGAACCGCGCCCGCAAGCGCCTGCGCCAGCTGCTGCCGAAGAAGGAAGCCCTCGGCCTGCTGAAATGGGCGGCGGACAACAACCACGGCCACATGGCCTTCCTGCGCGCCGGCGGCGAGCAGATGCTGTTCGAGGCGCTGGCCTTCACGGCGCGGGCGCCGCTGCCGCCGGGCGCCCGCCTCGACAGCGTGCTCGGGCGCGAACCGGCCGCGGAGTTCATGAAATTCGTCCTGCGCGTCTGCGCCGAGGGACTGCTCGCCGGCCGGCCGGAAGGCCTGATCCAGGACGAGATCCGCGCCGAGCTGGCGAATTATTTCCACAGCACGCAGCAGAGCCTGGTCGACCTCGCCACCGATCAGGCCGCCTTCGCCATCGAGATCGCCTCGGGCGTGCGCGATTGCCTGCTCGAGGCGCGCGGCGAGACGGCCCCCGTCCGCTTTGCGCGCAATGCCGAGCGCGCCAAGGGCTGGGAGCACCAGGCCGACGATCTGGTCAACCGTGCCCGCGGCACGGCCAGCCAGTCCGGGCGCAGCGATTTCTTCCGCAGCCTGATCGAAAGCGCCGACGACGTGGTGGACGAGCTCGAGGAAGCCGCCTTCCACCTGACGCTGCTGCCGCACGACGGCGGCGACGGCGCGCTCTACGCCCCCCTCAACGCCCTGGCGCGACTGCTCGTCGACGGCTCCCAGGAGTATCTGCGCTCGCTGGAAACCGTGCGCACGCTGCGCCGCGGCGGCCCGCGCGAGGACATGCAGGATTTCCTCGAGGCCATCCATCGCATCATGGTGGTGGAACGGCAAAGCGACGGCGCCCAGCGCGCCGTCAAGCAGACGCTCGCCCGTGAGGCGGCGGATTACCGCCGCCTGTATGCCTTCTCCGAATGCGCGCGCAACCTCGAAGCCGCGGCCGACGCGCTGATGCATGCCGGCCTGCGCCTGCGCGACCACGTCCTGGGCGAGATGGTCGCCGAATAGGGAAACAGGAATGAAATACACCGACAAGCAGATCTTCGAAATCGGCCTGCCCGGCGCGCGCGACGCCGGCAGCGCGGCCGACATGGGCTTCAAGGCGCACAACCTCGGGCGCATGGCGCACCTCGGCCTGAAGGTGCCGGAAGCCTTCGTCCTCGGCACGGCCATCTGCCGCGACTTCCTCAAGCATCCGGCCAAATCGCGCACGGCGCTGCACGACCTGCTGGTCGAGATGCTGCGCCGCCTGGAATCCGCCTCGCGCCTCGCCTTCGGCGGCAACCGCAAGCCGCTGCTGGTCTCGGTGCGCTCCGGCGCGCCGGTGTCCATGCCGGGCATGATGGACACGCTGCTCAACATCGGCCTGTGCGACGCCACCGTGCATGGCCTGATTCGCCTGACCGGCAACCCGCGCCTGGCCTGGGATTCCTACCGCCGCCTGGTGCAGCAGTTCGCCGAGGTGGTGCACGGCGCGGAGGCCGCGCCCTTCCGCGCCGCCCTCGACGCCGCCCAGCGCGAGGCCGGCGTCGACAGCCCGCGCGAGCTCGACTTCCGCCAGCTCGCGCAGCTCACGCGGGAATTCCTGGCGATCTTCCGCGACGTCGCGGGCCAGCCCTTCCCGCAGGATCCGCTGGAACAGGCCGAGGCCGCCATCGCGGCGGTATTCGCTTCCTGGAACAGCGAGCGGGCCATTGAATACCGCCGCCTCAACGACCTGCCGGACAGCATCGGCACGGCGGTGACGGTGCAGCGCATGGTATTCGGCAATGCCGGCGGCACTTCCGGCGCCGGCGTGGCGTTCACGCGCGACCCGGCAGGCGGCGACAACCGACTGTATGTCGACTTCCTCTTCAACAGCCAGGGCGAGGACGTCGTCTCCGGCCGCTTCGCCGCGGGCGATGCCGAGCGCCTGCAAACCGTCCTGCCCGACGTCTGGGCGCGGCTGGAAACGGTTCGCGGCACGCTCGAAGCCGAGTTCCGCGACGCCCAGGAATTCGAGTTCACCGTGCAGGACGGCGAACTCTTCCTGCTGCAGACGCGCAGCGGCAAGCGCACGCCCTGGGCGGCGCTGCGCATCGCCGTCGACCAGGTGCGCGAGGGCCTGATCGCGCCGGACGAGGCACTGCACCGGCTCGACGGCATCGACCTCGACAGCCTTGAACGCAAGCGCCTGGCGCCGGGGGTGGAACAGGAAATGCTGGGGCGGGCCGTTCCGGCCGGCATCGGCCTCGCCGGCGGCGCCATCGCGCTCGATGCCGCCGCCGCGCAGCGCCTTGTCGCCGAGGGCCGCCGCGCGCTGCTGGTGCGCGAGGACACGCTTACCGAGGACATTGCCGGCCTGGCTGCCTGTGAGGGGCTGCTGACGCTGCGCGGCAGCCGCACCGCCCATGCCGCCGTGGTGGCGCGCCAGATGGGCAAGCCCTGCCTGGTCGGCTGCAGCCAGCTCGCCATCGACGCCGCTGCCCGCAGCATCACGCTCGGCGCGCGAACCTTGCGCGAAGGCGATCCGCTGTGGATCGACGCCGAGGCTGGCCTGATCTTTGCCAGCGAGCCGGCCGTGGCGACCGAGAAGCCGCTGGCGGAACTCGCGGCCGTCGCGGCCTGGCGCAACGCGCAGACGCGGGATGCCGGCCCGCGCGCCAAGGTCCGCCTCGGGCAGGCGTAGCAATCCCCCGCCGTATTCCCGGAACTGACTTTCGTAACCGGCCGGTCACCGGGCCTTCATGCCGCCGCAACAGGCGGCGCCTAGAGTGTGCCTGCACTCAACAGACCGGAGACCACTCATGCTGCATCTGGCGGAACAACCCGCTCCCGCGCGCAGGCCGCGCCTGCATGTCGGGCTGGCGCAATGCGAATCGGAAATCCGCGAAGCCCAGAGGCTGCGCTACCGCATCTTCGCCGAGGAGCTCGGCGCCAGGCTGCCCACCCGCACGCCCGGCATCGACATCGACCTCTACGATCCCTACTGCGAGCACCTGATCGTGCGCGACGAGGCCAACGGTTGCATCGTCGGCACCTACCGCATCCTTTCGCCGCAATCCGCGAAACGCACCGGCGGCTACTACTCCGAGAACGAATTCGATCTCACCCGGCTGCAGCTGCTGCGCGACGGCATGGTGGAAATCGGCCGTTCCTGCATCGACCCCGACTACCGCACCGGCGGCACCATCGCCCTGTTGTGGTCGGGCCTGGCGAATTTCATGACGCAAGGCGGCTATCGCACCCTGATCGGCTGCGCCAGCATCGGCATGGCCGACGGCGGACACCTCGCGGCGAACCTCTACCGCCGCCTGGGCGAGCACATGGCGCCGCCGGAATACCGCGTCTTTCCGCGCCACCCGCTGCCCGTCGAGCAACTCTTCAACGGCCAGCCGGCGGAACTGCCGCCGCTCATCAAGGGCTACCTGCGCGCCGGCGCCTACGTCGGCGGCGAGCCGGCCTGGGATCCCGACTTCAACACGGCCGACCTGCTGATCATGATGCCGATGGCGCGCGTCGAGGAGCGCTACGCGCGTCACTTTCTCGAGCGCAAGGCGGCATGAGCGCTGCCCTTCGTCTTGCACGGGTCGGCCTGCACCTGGGTTACGGACTGGCCGTTGCCGCGGTGGTGTATCCCCTTGCCGGCCGACCGCTGCGACTCGCTTTGAAGCAGCGCTGGTCGCGCCAGCTGCTCGGCATGCTCGGCGTGCGCCTGCAGGCGCCGGCCATCGCGCCGATGCCCGCCCTGCTGGTGGCAAACCACGTTTCCTGGCTGGACATTTTCGCCATCAATGCGGCTTCGCCGGCCGCCTTCGTCTGCAAGGCGGACGTGCGTGAGTGGCCTTTCATCGGCTGGCTGTGCGAGCGCGGCGAAACGGTCTTCATGCCGCGCGGCAGCCGCAGCGCCGCGCGCGAAGCCGGCGACATCGTCGCCGCACGCCTGCGGCAGGGATGGCAGGTGGCGGTCTTCCCCGAGGGCACCACCAGCGACGGCACCCGGCTGCTGCCCTTCCACGGGGCGCTGCTGCAGGGCGCGATCGACGCCGACTGTCCGGTGCAGCCGCTGGCGCTATGCTATCTGGACGAGGCCGGACAGCCGTCGGCGGCGGCGGCCTACTGCGGCGACACGACGCTGCTGCAATCGCTGTGCCGCATCGCCGCGTCACCCGGCCTGCACATCCGCCTCGACGTCCTGCCGCCGATCGATGGCCGCGGCGCCGAGCGGCGCGCGCTGGCCGCGGCCGCCCAGGCGGCGATTCGCCATTCGCTGCACGGGAACGGGATCAGCGCAACGCCGGCCGGGCCGGACGGCATGGCCGGGGGCGTCAGGCTTGCGGCAGCGTGACGCGCCAGGCCGGGAAGACAGCGCTGAAGGTGCTGCCGGCGCCGGGAACGGAGCTGATTTCCAGAGTCGCCTGATGGCGCATCAGGACATGCTTGACGATCGACAGGCCCAACCCGGTGCCGCCGGATTCGCGCGAGCGGCCGCGGTCGACCCGGTAGAAGCGCTCGGTCAGGCGCGGGATGTGCTCTTCGGCGATGCCGATGCCGCTGTCTTCGACGCGGTAAATGCCCTTGCCCTCCTTCACCTCCCAGTAGAGCACGATGCGGCCGCCCTCCGGCGTATAGCGCACGGCATTGCTGACCAGGTTGGAGAAGGCGCTGTGCAACTCGTCGCGGCTGCCCTTGAGGGTGGCCGGTACCACCTCGCAGGTAATCGTGTGGCGGCCGGCCGAGAGCCGGCGCGCTTCGCCGGAGACTTCGTAGATCAGGTCGCGCACATCGAACTCCTCCTCGCGCAACATCTGCGATTCGCCCTCCAGGCGGGAGAGAATGAGCAGATCGTCGACCAGGCGCAGCATGCGATCCACCTGCTCGCTCACCAGGCCAAGCTGGTGCCGCGCTTCCTCAGGCGCCGGTTCCGCCAGCATGTGCTCGAGGAAGCCGCTGATGACCGTCAGCGGCGTGCGCAGTTCGTGCGAAACGTTGGCGACGAAATCCCGGCGAATGGTGTCCGCGCGCTCGACCTGCGACACGTCGAAGCTGATGAGCAGCTTGCGGTCCTTGCCGAAGCGGATTGCCTCGATGGAAAGCACGGATCCCCTCCGCTCCGCCGGACGGAAGAGCAGCGGTTCCCCCTCCCCCGGGTGGGCGATGAATTCGGCCAGGCGAGGCAGCCGGATCAGGTTCGTTACCAGGATGCCGGCGTCGCGCTCGCCGCGCAGGCCGAGGTGCTGCTCGGCCATGCGGTTGCACCAGACGATGTGATTGTCGGCATCGAGAATCACCAGCCCGTCGGGCGACGCCTCCGCCGCCTGGCTGAACACTTCCAGGTCGGAGAGGATCTGCTCGCGCGCCTTGGCTTCTCGTCGCAGCAGCCTGTAGAGCTCGATGTAGATGTTGCCCCAGGCCCCCCAGGCATCGGGAATCGTCTGGCTGTCGGGCTGCTTCAGCCAGCGCTGCAGGCGCGCCAGGTAGATATAGTGGAAGGCGAGCAGCAGCAGCAGCCCCATGCAGCCGAAAGCCCAGCCGGCTGTCTCTCCCTGCCAGCGGCCGATCAGGCCCGCGAGCGCGGCGATCAGCGCGATCCGCAGCGAAAGCAGGAGCCAGGCCGAATCCATGCCGAAGGCTCAGCCCGGGCCTGGGACCAGGCGGTAACCGGCTCCGCGCACGGTCTCGATCAGCTGCTGCCCGGCCTCTTCGCCGAGCGCCTGGCGCAGCCGCCGCACATGCACGTCCACCGTGCGTTCCTCGATGAAGACGTGGTCGCCCCAAACCTTGTCGAGCAGTTGCGTGCGGGTAAACACGCGGCCGGGGTTGGCCATCAGAAAGCGCAGCAGCTTGAATTCGGTCGGCGCCAGAAGGATGCGCTGTCCGTCCAGGGTCACTTCGTAGGTCGTCGGATCGAGGCTCAGCGAGCCGACCGTGAGCACCGATTCGGAGACGTGCGGCGCACGCCGGCGCAGCAGCGCCTGGATGCGCGCCACCAGTTCGCGCGGGCTGAAGGGCTTCACCAGATAGTCGTCCGCGCCGGTTTCCAGCCCCTCGATGCGGTCGCTCTCCTCGCCGCGGGCAGTCACCATGATGATCGGCATGTCTGCCGTGCGCGCGTTCTGGCGAAGCTGCCGGGCGAGGGTGATGCCCGAGGTTTTAGGCAGCATCCAGTCGATCAGGACCACGTCCGGCAGGGCGCCCTTCATGACGGCCGAAGCGTCCTCGGCCGAGGCGACGAGCATCGGCGAAAAACCGGCCTTGCGCAGCGTGAAGCGCAGCAGTTCCTGAATTGCCGGATCGTCCTCGACCACCAGGATGCTGCATTCCATCTGCTATAGCCCCTCTCCCGGCGACCCGCCAAAGCGCCGCAGCTCCTTGCTGACGTGCCTGACGTCGGTGCCGCGGACGATGTAGATGACCTGCTCGGCGATGTTCTTGACATGGTCGCCGATGCGCTCGATGGCCTTGGCGATCCAGGCGATCTCCAGCGCCGTCGTGATGGTGCGCGGATCTTCCATCATGAAGGTGATCAGCTGGCGCAGGATGTTGCGGAACTCGCCGTCGATGAGGACATCCTCGCCGATGATCCTCTCGGCTTCGTCCGGGTCCAGGCGGGCCATGGCGTCGAGCGCCCGCCGCAGCTGCGTCACCGCCATCTCGCCGGCGCGGCGCACCTCGGCCGATCGCGGAATCTGCAGTCCGCGCCGGTCATGCACCTGCCGCGCCATGCGCGCGATCTTCTCCGCCTCGTCGCCCATGCGCTCCAGGTCGGTGACGGCCTTGCTGACGCCCATGATCAGGCGCAGGTCCCGCGCCGCCGGCTGGCGCTTGGCGACGACGTGCACGCACATGTCATCGATTTCGACCTCGTAGGCATTGACGCGGAATTCCGCCTCCTCCACCTGCGAAACCTTGTCGTGATCGCCCGTCGTGAAGCAGTCGATGGCGGCGAGTATCTGTGCCTCGACCAGGCCGCCCATCTGCAGCACGCGCGAGCGGACGTCCTCCAGATCGGAGTCGTATTGCTTGGAGAGGTGTTCGCTGTGGTTCATGGAGGCTCCTGTCCTGTTCAGCCGAAGCGGCCGGTGATGTAGGCCTCGGTCTGCGGGTTCTGCGGCTTGATGAAGATGTCGTCGGTCCAGCCGAACTCTATCAGTTCGCCGAGGTACATGTAGGCGGTGAAATCGGAGACGCGCGCCGCCTGCTGCATGGTGTGGGTGACGATGAGGATGGTCACCTTCTCCTTCAGCTCGGCGATCAGCTCCTCGATGCTGGCTGTGGCGATCGGGTCTAGCGCCGAGGTCGGCTCGTCGAAGAGCAGGATTTCCGGCTCGGTCGCCAGCGCGCGGGCGATGCACAGGCGCTGCTGCTGGCCGCCGGAGAGGTTGAAGGCCTGCTCGTGCAGGCGGTCCTTGGCCTCGTTCCACAGGGCGGCGCCGCGCAGGGCCTCCTCGACCTTCTCTTCCAGCACGGCGCGCTTGCTCACGCCGCGCACGCGCAGGCCGTAGGCGACGTTCTCGAAGATGGTCTTGGGGAAGGGGTTCGGCTTCTGGAACACCATCGACAGGCGCATCCGCACCTCGATCGGGTCGACCGCCTTGTCGAGCAGGTTGACGTTGTCCGGGTGCAGGCGGATCTCGCCCTCGTAGCGGTTGCCCGGGTAGAGGTCGTGCATGCGGTTGAAGCAGCGCAGGAAGGTCGACTTGCCGCAGCCGGAGGGGCCGATCAGCGCGGTGACGCGCTTGTCGTAGATCGGCATGTCGATC
>CAJPFL010000133.1 GCA_905339315.1 Rhodocyclaceae bacterium | reverse complement strand
GCGCAGCGCCGGCAGCGAGCGCGTCGCGCAGCAGGTGCAGGTGGTGGAAGGCGGCAAGGCCTGGATCAACGTCGGCACCTCGGTGCCGGTGCCGCTGCGCCAGGTGGTGATGTCGCCGGGCGGCGCCGTCGTCTCCGACACGGTGGTGTACCGCGACCTCGGCACCGGCTTCAGCGCCGAGCCGCAACTCGCCGGCGACAACGTCACGCTGACCATCAGCCCGACCCACGACACGCCGGGCCGCTACGGCCCGGGCAGCGCCAACATTCAGCGCCTGACCACCACGGTGACCGGACGCCTCGGCGAGTGGATCGACCTCGGCGGCTCGACGGAGGAGCGCAGCGGCGAGGAGGCCGGCACGCTGCGCTATTCCACGCGCGGCGGCAGCAGCGGGCGGCGCGTGCAGCTGAAGGTGGAGGAACTGCCCTGACGGCTATTTCTTGATATCCAGCTTGTAGACTTTCTCGGCTTTCGTCTGATCCGACTTGGTGGCGTAATAGCCGTCGCTCGTTTGCAGAATGTAGCGGCACCATTCCTCGGTGGGATTGCGCTTCCATTCGATGAGGACGCAGTAGCGTCCATCATCAGCAATGTGCCACTTGCCTTGTGCAGTAGCCCCCCCCTGGCTTCTCGAAGTGCCTGGATTCATATTCGATGCCGAGATAACAAAGCTGCCGCCAGGCTCATTGGTCCAGTAATGCTGCCAGCCGGCGGCGGTCAGCCGGCTCATTTTTGCGCCCGGCAGCAATTGCTGCAACTCCGCCAGTGTCAGCTTTTTGGGGTTCTGCGCATCCAGATCACGCACGGTCAGCCCGGCGTCCTGGGCATGCGCACAAGGGGCCAGCAAACAAAACGACAGGGAACCGATCAGAGCAATCTTCTTCATGCCAATCTCCTTTGAACAGGTTAGGCACTGCCGCGATTACTTGTTGCGCCCGGCGGCTGCTTCGGCGTCGCCGGCCAGCGCAGGCGCATAGCCAACGCAGATAGTGCGCCTTCCAAAGCCAATAGGCCAGACGTGGCCGACCTCGAGGATTCGACTCAGCCGGATGGGCGCACCGGGTGCAAGCCCTCCATGCCGCAGAGGTCGGCATGATAGTATTCAGGCAAGGATAGCAAGCCGTAAATGCCCGAGACAACACAGTTTTTCGCCGCCGACGGCGCGCTCGCCCGCGCCATTCCCGGCTACCGCGTGCGCCCGCAGCAGATCGAGATGGCGGAGCGGATCGCCGCCGCGATCCAGTCGCATGGCGTGCTGGTGGCGGAGGCGGGCACCGGCACCGGCAAGACCTTCGCCTACCTGGTGCCGGCGCTCTCGGCCGGCGGCAAGGTGATCATCTCCACCGGCACCAAGACCCTGCAGGACCAGCTCTTCCAGCGCGACCTGCCGATGGTGCGCGACGCGCTGAAGGCGCCGGCCAGCATTGCGCTGCTGAAGGGCCGCGCCAACTACGTTTGCCACTACCACCTCGAGCGCGCCCGCCAGGAAGGGCGCTTCCTCTCGCGCGAGGAGGCCGGCCACATCCTCGCCATCGCTCGCTTCGCCAGGACCACCTCGACCGGCGACAAGGCCGAGTGCGCCGCCGTGCCGGAGGATTCCGGCGCCTGGATGGCGGCGACCTCGACGCGCGACAACTGCCTCGGCCAGGAATGCCCGAACGCCAAGGAGTGCTTCGTCATGGCGGCGCGGCGCGAGGCGCAGGCGGCCGACGTGGTGGTGGTGAACCACCATCTGTTCTTCGCCGACGTCATGCTGCGCGACAGCGGCGTCGCCGAGCTGCTGCCGGCCTGCAACACGGTGATCTTCGACGAGGCGCACCAGCTGCCGGAGACGGCCAGCCTGTTCTTCGGCGAGAACGTGTCGACGGCGCAACTGCTCGACCTGGCGCGCGATGCGCGCCTGGAGGGCCTCGCCGCGGCGAAGGACTTCGCCGAGCTGCCCGAGGGGGCGCGGGCGTTGGAGAAGGCGGCGCGCGACCTGCGCCTGGCGATTGCCGGCGAGAATGCGCGCTTCTCGGCTGCGCAGCTGCCGCCGGCCTTCCACGAGGCGCTGGAGCAGGCGGCCGGCGAGCTGGCGCACTTCGGCACGCTGCTGGAGAGCCAGGCCGGGCGCTCGGAGGGGCTGGAGCACTGCTGGCGCCGCGCGCAGGAACTGATGCTGGTGCTGAAGCGCTGGCGCGACGTGGACGAGCCGGGCCTGGTGCGCTGGGTGGAGGTGTTCAGCCAGGCGCTGTCGCTGAACGCCACGCCGCTCGTCATCGCCGACATCTTCAAAAAGCAGATGGAGGGCCACCCCCGGGCGTGGATCTTCACGTCGGCCACGCTGGCGGTGGAGAGCGACTTCTCCCACTACTGCAGCGAACTCGGGCTGGAAGGCGCAGACACCGGCTGCTGGGGCAGCCCCTTCGACTACCCGAACCAGGCGCTGCTCTACGCGCCGCAGCAGATGCCCGACCCGAACGGCCGCGACTACAACGAGGCGGTGGTGGAGGCGGCCTGGCCGCTGATCCACGCCAGCCGCGGCCGCGCCTTCATGCTGTGCACCTCGCTGCGCGCCATGCGCCGCATCCACGAGCTGCTCAAGGCGCGCTTCGAGGTCGAGGGCTTCGACCATCCGCTGCTGCTGCAGGGCGAGGGATCTAAAAGTGAATTGCTGGCGCGCTTCCGCCGCTTGGGCAATGCCGTGCTGGTGGCGAGCCAGAGCTTCTGGGAGGGCGTGGACGTGCGCGGCGAGGCACTGTCCCTGGTGATCATCGACAAGCTGCCCTTCGCACCGCCCGATGACCCGGTGCTGGCGGCGCGCATCGAGCACATGAAGCGCGAGGGCCGCAACGCCTTCATGGAATACCAGCTGCCGCGCGCCGTCATCAGCGTCAAGCAGGGCGCCGGGCGGCTGATCCGCGACGAAACCGACCGCGGCGTGCTGATGCTCTGCGACCCGCGCCTGATCACCAAGCCCTACGGCAAGCGCGTCTGGCGCTCGCTTCCCGCCATGCGGCGCACGCGCGAGGAGGACGAGGCGCTGGCCTTCTTCGACGAGACCGTCCGCGAAACGGAGGAGATCGATGCCCGCTGAAAGCAGCCGCCTGGCGCAAGCCCTCAATCGCGACTGCCAGTGCGTCAGCGTCGACCGCGACCGGCTGCGCCGCGCCCTGGCGCAGGGCGAGGCCGGCGAAGACATGCTGCGCCTGATCGAGGAGGAGCGGCCGCACCTCTTCGCCGGGACGACGGTGTTCCTCGGCCAGGCCTGCGTCGAGCGCATGGCGGCGGTGGTCGCCGCCGTCGAGCGCGTGGCCGCGCGGCCGGCGTGGGCGGAGCGCGTGCTGGCCTGGGCGCCGGCGGCGGCGCGGCACGGGACGGCCGCGGCCGGGGTCTTCATGGGCTACGACTTCCACCTCGGCAGCCAGGGCCCGCAGCTGATCGAGATCAACACCAACGCCGGCGGCGGGCTGCTGAATGCCGCCCTGGCGCAGGCGCAGTTCGCCTGCTGCGAGGAGGTGGCCGCGATCCTGCCGGGCGTCCATCCGGCGCCGACGCTGGAGCAGGATTTCGTCGACATGTTCCGCGAGGAATGGCGCGCCGAGCGCGGCGCGGCGCCGCTCGCGCGCATCGCCATCGTGGACGAGCAGCCGCCGTCGCAGTTCCTCTACCCGGAGTTCCTCCTGTTCCGCAAGCTGTTCGAGCGCCACGGCCTGGCGGC
>CAJPFL010000132.1 GCA_905339315.1 Rhodocyclaceae bacterium | reverse complement strand
GGCATCTTCTTCGGCTTCTATCCGGCGCGCAAGGCTGCCCGGCTCGACCCGATCGAAGCGCTGCGCTACCAGTAGCATTCCGCCGGGCAACATCGGCGATAATGTGTCCATCATGGCCGAGGAAATCGAGCTCAAGCTGGCCCTGCCGGAAACCGCCCACCGCGCCTTCCTGCGCCATCCGCTGCTGAAGCAGGCGGAACGCCTGCCGACGCGCAAGCTCGTCAACGTCTATTACGACACCCCCGACCTGGCCCTGCAGCGCAAGGGCATCGCCCTGCGCACGCGCCGGCAGGGACGCGGCTGGCTGCAGACGGTGAAGTGCGCCGGCACGGCGAGCGGCGGCTTGGCCGTGCGGCCGGAATGGGAACAGCCCTACACGGGACGCTTCGACTTCGCCGGCATCGGCGACCCGCAGGTGCGCGCGCTGCTCGAGCGGCAGCGCATCCAGTCGCATCTCGAGCCGGCTTTCGAGACCGTCTTCATGCGCCGCACCTGGCGGCTGTCTCCGGCACCGGGCGCAACCGTCCTGCTGATGCTCGACCGCGGCTGGGTCGAGGCCGGCGGCAGGCGCGAGGCCGTTTCCGAAATCGAGCTCGAACTGGTGCAGGGCAGGGTGAGCGCATTGTTCGATCTCGCCCTCGCATTCATGGCCGATCTGCCGCTGCGCCCCGAGATCCTTTCCAAGGCCGAGCGCGGCTATCGCCTGCGCCTCGGCGCCCCGCCCCGGCCGGTGAAGGCCGCGCCCTCGCCGCTCGATGCGGCGCAAACGCCGCCGGAAGCCTTCCGCAGCATCGCCGCTGCCTGCATCACCCAGCTGCAATTGAACGAGCTCGGTGCGCGCGAGGACGATCCCGAGTTCATCCACCAGATGCGCGTTGCCCTGCGCCGCCTGCGCTCGGCCCTGCGCATTTTCCGGCCGGTGCTGCCGGAGGGCCTCGAACAGGCCGCAGTGCCGCCCATCCGCGACCTGGCCGGCGCCCTCGGCATGGCGCGCGACTGGGATGTCCTGGCCGAAGACATTGTCGGGCCGGCACACAGGGCCTTCTCCGCAGATGCCCGCCTGGCCGCGCTGGCCGCGGCCGTAGGCGAAGCCCGGCAGCAGGCGCGGGCAGTCGCGCAACAGGTCCTCGCCGCGCCAGGGCACGCCGCCGCGCTGCTCGACCTGAACGCCCGCCTGCACCAGGACGGCAGCGCTGCCGCCGGCGAAAGCCTCGTGGCCTTCGCCGCGCGCCGCCTCAACCGCCTGCACAAGAAAGCGCTCGCTTTGGCGGATGCCGCGCAGGAAAACGATCCGGCCAGCCTGCACGCCCTGCGCATCGGCGTGAAGCGGCTGCGCTATGCCCTGGAATTCTTCGCGCCGCTGCACCGTGCGCGGGACGTACGCGACGCCCTCGAGGCGCTGACCGCCCTGCAGGATGCCCTCGGCGCACTCAACGACCTGTCGCGCGCCGGTGCCCTGCTGGCGCAATGCCTGGATGGCAACCCCGGGCTGCGCGAGGCGGTCGCCCTCACCGGCGGCTGGCACGGGCAGCGCCACGCCGTCCTGCGCAAGCTGACTTTGCAGGGCATCGGCCGCCTGAGGAAAATCGAACGTTTCTGGAAAGCGTAAACACCATGGCAGGCAAATCACCCATCACCGCCGAGACCACGATGGACCTTATCCTCTGGCGGCATGCCGAGGCCGAGGACGGCCCGCCGGATGCGAAGCGCAAGCTCACGCCGCGCGGCCGCAAGCAGGCCAAGCAGATTGCGCGCTGGCTGAGGCAGCGCCTGCCCGCGGACGCGCGCATCCTCGTCAGCCCGGCCGTGCGCGCCGTGCAGACGGCGCAGGCGCTGGAACTGCCTTACGAGGAGATTGGCAAGCTCGGTACCGGCGCCAGCGCCAGCAGCCTGTTCGGCGCGGCCGGCTGGCCGCAGGCCGGCGGCACGGTGGTGGTGGTCGGCCATCAGCCGACCCTCGGCCGGGTAGCGGCGCTGCTGCTCACCGGCGATGCCGCCGACTGGAGCGTGCGCAAGGGTGCGCTCTGGTGGTT
>CAJPFL010000131.1 GCA_905339315.1 Rhodocyclaceae bacterium | reverse complement strand
CAGGTGTTGCTGTGCGACGAGCCGACCGGCGCGCTCGATGCGCAGACCGGCGTGCTGGTGCTGGATGTGATCGCGCGCGTGAACCGCGAGCTGGGCACGACCACGGTGGTGATCACGCACAATGCGGTGATCGCGGCGATGGCCGACCGCGTGGTGTATTTCGGCGATGGGCTGGTGGTGCGCATCGAGCGCAACGCGCAGAAGAAGCCGGCCTCGGAGCTGAGCTGGTGAGCGCGCTCGACCGCAAGCTGTGGCGCGACCTGTGGCAGATGAAGAGCCAGGCGCTGGCCATCGCGCTGGTGGTGATGTGCGGCGTGGGCACCTACATCATGTTCCTCACCACGCTGGATGCGCTGCTTGCAACGCAGGACAGCTATTACCGCAAGTACCGCTTCGCCGATGTGTTCGTCACGCTGAAGCGCGCGCCGGAGTCGCTGCGCCAGCGCGTGCAGGTGATCGAAGGCGTGGATCAGGTGGAGACGCGGGTGATGGCGCAGGTGCGTCTCGACATGCCCGATTTTCCCGAGCCGGTGACGGCGATGATGGTGTCGTTATCCGACAGCGGCAGCCACGGACTGAATGCGCTGCATCTGCGCGAAGGGCGGCTGCCCTCGCCGGGGCGACCGGATGAAGTGGTGGTGAGCACGCCGTTTGCGCAGGCGCACGAGCTGCATACGGGCGAGCGCTTTTACGCCATCCTCAATGGTCGACGCCAGGCGCTGACCATGGTGGGGACGGCGCTGTCGCCGGAATTTATCCAGCAGATGCGCCCCGGCTCGGCCTTTCCCGAGTACAAGCGTTACGGCGTGAGGTGGATGGGACGCAGTGCGCTCGGACAGGCCTACGATCTGCAAGGCGCGTTCAACGATCTGGCGCTGAGCATGCGCCCGGGCGCCGATGCTCAACACGTGATCGACAGTGTCGATGAATTGCTGAGGCCGTATGGCGGCTTGGGCGCTTACACGCGCGAGGACCAGCGCTCGCATCGTTTCCTGAGCCAGGAGCTGGAGCAGCTCGGGACGCTGGCGAGCCTGTTCCCCGGCATGTTCATGGGCATCGCCGCGTTTCTGCTCAACGTGGTGATCGGGCGGCTGGTGGCGATGCAGCGCGAGCAGATTGCGACGCTCAAGGCATTTGGCTACAGCAATGTTGCGGTGCTGTGGCATTACCTCAAGATGGTTTCGATGATCGTGCTGGCAGGCGTCGTCAGCGGCACCGCACTGGGAGTGTGGCTGGGCAAGGCGCTCTCCGGCATCTACACGGAGTTTTATCATTTCCCGTATCTCATCTTCAGCCTGCATGCCGACACGGTGGTGGTGGCCGCGCTGGCCAGCCTGCTGGCAGCCGGGGCGGGGACGGTGTTTGCGGTATGGCGCGCCGCCACGCTGCGCCCGGCCGAGGGGATGCGCCCCGAGCCGCCCGCGCGCTACCGCGAGACCTGGGTGGAGAAACTCGGCCTCAAGCGCTGGCTGTCGCAGCCGGCGCGCATGATCATCCGCCACATCCAGCGCCGCGCGCTGAAATCCATGCTCACGCTGCTGGGCATCGCGATGGCATGCGGCATCATCCTTACCGGCCTGTTCCAGCGCGACACGGTCAGCTACATGGTGAATATCCAGTTCGGCATGGCCCAGCGCGAGGATCTCTCGGTGACCTTCACCGACCCCACCGCCTACCGGGCCCGTTTCGACCTGCTCGGCCTGCCGGGGGTGCAACATGTTGAGGTATTCCGCGCGGTGCCGGTGCGTCTGCGCAATGGTCATCGCAGCTATCGCACCGCGATACGCGGCGTCGAGTCGGGCGGCGACATCCAGCGCTTGCTCGATGCCGATCTGCGGCCGGTGGCGCTGCCGCCCGACGGCATTTTGCTCACCGACTATCTCGCCACGCTGCTCGGCCTGCACGTCGGCGACCGCGTGGTGGTGGAGGTGCTGGAAGGCAATCGCCCGGTGCGCGAGGCCACCGTGGCCGGAGTGGTTCGGGAGTATCTGGGGGTGTCGGGCTACATGGATCTCGCCGCGCTGAATCACTTCATGCGCGAAGGGCCGACGCTCTCCGG
>CAJPFL010000130.1 GCA_905339315.1 Rhodocyclaceae bacterium | reverse complement strand
CTCGGCGCTGTAGTCGACTTTTTCCCGACGCTTCCGCATCCGTCCGTTCCCCGGAGAAGGGGCGATTGTACGCGCCGGCGGGACGGCTGGCGAAACACGTCCCACCCTCCACGGACTTGTTGCATGACATTGCGTTTTGGGGGTTTTTCCTTTATTCTGCGCGGCCTTACGTCATAAATAACCATGTCGCCCAAAGGGCCGCGGAAAGGTTTTTAGGGGAGATAAATTGGGGGAAAACCGCAAAGCGCTGGCCTTTTCAGGCCGCATCGTCATGGTGGGCTTCGGCTCGATCGGACAGGGCACGCTGCCCCTGCTGCTGCGCCACATCGACCTGAAGCCGGAGCAGATCGTCATCGTGACCGGCGACGAAAACGGCCGCAGGGTGGCGGCCGAATACGGCGTCTCCTTCCATGACTCCCCGCTCACTCCCGCGAATTACCGCGCCATCCTCGAGCCGCGCCTCTCGCGCGGCGACTTTCTCATCAACTGCTCCAACGACGTCTCCAGCGTCGCCCTCATCGCACTCTGCCAGGAGCGCGGCGCGCTCTACATCGACACCTGCATCGAACCCTGGGCCGGCGGCTACACGGATACCTCGATCACGCCGGAAGCGCGCTCGAACTACGCCCTGCGCGAAGCGGCGCTGGCGCTAAAGCGGCCCGGCACGCCGACGGCCATCCTCACCCACGGCGCCAATCCGGGCATGGTCTCGCATCTGGCGAAGGAAGCGCTGCTCAACATCGCCCGCGACACCGGGCGCACGGCAAACGCGCCGAAGGACCGCGCCGGCTGGGCGCAACTGGCGCGCGAACTAAACATCCGTACCATCCACATCGCCGAGCGCGACACCCAGGTGGCGGAGCCGCGCAAGGCGCCCGGCGAGTTCGTGAACACCTGGTCGGTGGAGGGCTTCGTCGGCGAAGGCTGCCAGCCCGCGGAACTCGGCTGGGGCAGCCACGAAAAGCATTTTCCGGAAGACGGGCGCCGCCATGCCGCCGGCTGCAAGGCGGCGATCTATCTATCCCGCCCCGGCGCCAGCACCCGGGTGCGCACGTGGACGCCGCTGGCCGGCGCCATCCACGGCTTCCTCATCACGCACAGCGAATCGATTTCCCTGGCCGATTACCTGACCATCGGCGACGGCGACACCCCTGAATACCGTCCGACGGTGCATTACGCCTACCATCCCTGCGACGACACGGTGCAGTCGGTGCATGAGCTGGCCGGCCGCAACTGGAAGCTGCAGGACGCGCGCCGCCTGGTCAAGGACGAGATCGTCTCCGGCCTGGACGAGCTGGGCGTCCTGCTCATGGGCCACGCGAAAGGCGCCTACTGGTATGGCTCGCGCCTGTCGATTGCGCAGGCGCGCAGGCTCTGCCCGCACAACAGCGCCACCAGCCTGCAGGTCACCGCGCCGGTGGTGGCCGGCGTCATCTGGGCCATGCAGAACCCCGAGCGGGGCGTGATCGAACCCGAAGAGATGGACCACGGCCAGGTGCTCGATTTCATCCGCCCCTATCTCGGCGAAGTGGCGGGCGCTTACAGCGACTGGACGCCGCTCGACGATCGCGGCGTGCTGTTCGAGGAAGAACTCGACCGCGACGATCCCTGGCAATTCCTGAATTTCCGCGTCGTCTGATTCTTTTGTCTTAGGTCAAAGTCCTGGCAGTACCCCGCACCGCAGAATGCCTGCATCATCGCGTGGAGGAGGCTGGGTGAACCGTCCTACCGTCATCTGCAAGACCGCCGCCGATCTGCGCCTGCCGCCGAACCTGATCGACTACGCCGCGACGCGCGCTGTGTTCAGCTGGGAAGCGGTGCGCGCCGAGCTGGCCGGCCTGCCCGGCGGCGGTCTGAACATCGCCCATGAGACCGTCGAGCGCCACGCGCAAGGCGCCTGCCGCGACAAGATCGCCTTCCGCTTCCTCGGCGTCAAAACAACCCGCGATATCCGCTACGGCGAGCTGTCGCGCCTGACCAATCGCTTCGCCAACGTCCTCAAGTCTCTCGGTATCGGCAAGGGCGAGCGCCTGTTCCTGCTCTCCGGCCGCATCCCCGAGCTGTATGTCACCGTGCTGGGCAGCTTCAAGAACGGCACGGCCGTCTCGCCGCTGTTTTCCGCCTTCGGCCCGGAGCCGATCGCCACGCGCATCAATCTCGGCGAAGGCGCGGTGCTGGTCACCACCGAGCTGCTCTACGAGCGCAAGGTGGCGAAGATCCGCAGCCAGCTGCCGACGCTGCGCCACGTCCTGCTGGTGGGCGAGGACGGCCAGGCGACCAGCGTGCCCGGCACGCTCGACCTCGTCACGCTGATGGCACAGGCCTCCGACGACTTCGACATCGTGCCGACCGGGCCGGAGGACCTGTCGCTGCTGCATTTCACCAGCGGCACCACCGGCACGCCGAAGGGCGCCATGCACGTGCATGGCGCGGTGGCGACGCACTGGGCCACCGGCAAGTACGCCCTCGACCTGCACGCCGACGACATCTACTGGTGCACCGCCGACCCCGGCTGGGTGACCGGCACCTCCTACGGCATCATCGCGCCGCTGCTGCACGGCGTGACTTCCATCGTCGACGAGGCGGATTTCGACGCCGAGCGCTGGTACCGCATCCTCGCAGAGGAGAAAGTCAGCGTCTGGTACACGGCGCCGACCGCCATCCGCATGCTGATGAAGGCCGGCGCCGAGATTGCGAAGAAGCGCAGTTATCCCAACCTGCGCTTCATCGCCAGCGTCGGCGAGCCGCTCAATCCGGAGGCGGTGTGGTGGGGCAAGGAGGTGCTGGGCCTGCCGATCCACGACAACTGGTGGCAGACCGAGACGGGCGGCATCATGATCGCCAACACGCCGGCCTTCGACATCAAGCCGGGTTCCATGGGCCGGCCGCTGCCCGGCATCGAGGCGGCCATCGTCAAGAAAGATGAAGAAGGGAAAGTCAGCCCCGTCGACACGGCGGACACGGAGGGCGAGCTGGCGCTGAAGCGCGGCTGGCCGTCGATGCTGCGCGGCTACCTGCACAACGAGGAGCGCTACGGGAAGTGCTTCGCCGGAGACTGGTATCTGACTGGCGACCTGGCGAAGCGCGATGCCGACGGCTATTACTGGTTCGTCGGCCGCGCCGACGACGTCATCAAGTCGGCCGGCCACCTGATCGGCCCCTTCGAGGTGGAAAGCGCGCTGATGGAGCACCCGGCGGTGGCCGAGGCCGGCGTCATCGGCAAGCCCGATGAAATGGTGGGCGAAGTGGTGAAGGCCTTCGTTTCGCTGAAGAAGGGCTTCGAGGCCTCCGACGCCCTGCGCCTGGAACTGCTCGGCCATGCCAGGAAAAAACTCGGCGCCGCGGTGGCGCCGAAGGAGATCGACTTCCTGCCCGCGCTGCCGCGCACGCGCAGCGGCAAGATCATGCGCCGTCTGCTGAAGGCGCGCGAACTGGGGCTGCCGGAAGGCGACACGTCCACATTGGAGTCGTCGTGATCGCGCCGCCCCCCGCCGGCCCGGTGCCCTGGGAGAAGGGCTTCGCCCTGAGGCTGCTCGCCGACATGCTGCGCGTCCGCCGCATGGAGGAGAAGTGCGCCGAGCTCTATGGCGCGCAGAAGATCCGCGGCTTCCTGCACCTCTACATCGGCGAGGAGGCCTGCGCCGTCGGCGCGCTGCATGCGCTGGCGCCGGAGGACAACATCGTCGCCACCTACCGTGAGCATGGCCATGCCCTGGTGCGCGGTGTCTCCATGAATTCCATCATGGCCGAGATGTTCGGCAAGAGCGCGGGCTGCTCGCACGGGCGCGGCGGCTCGATGCACCTCTTCGACGCCGCCACGCGCTTCTACGGCGGCAATGCCATCGTCGGCGGCGGACTGCCGCTGGCAGCCGGCTTCGCGCTCGCCGACAAGCTACAGGGCCGGCAGGGGGTGACCGCCTGCTTCTTCGGCGAGGGCGCCATGGCCGAGGGCGCCTTCCACGAATCGATGAACCTCGCCGCGCTGTGGCAGCTGCCGGTGCTGTTCTGCTGCGAGAACAACCTCTACGCCATGGGCACGGCGCTCGGGCGCTCGGAAGCGCAGACCGACCTGTGCGCCAAGGCCGCCAGCTATGGCGTGCCGACGCTGAAGGCCGACGGCATGGACATCGTCGCGGTGCACGAAGCCATGAAGCTCGCTGGACAGCACGTCCGCGACGGCCTCGGCCCCTTCTTCCTCGAGCTGCAGACCTACCGCTTCCGCGCCCACTCGATGTTCG
>CAJPFL010000129.1 GCA_905339315.1 Rhodocyclaceae bacterium | reverse complement strand
GGTTGCAGGACATCGTCCAATTCGCCGCCCAGTACAAGGGCAAGTATGGCGACGAGGGCCGCGCCCGCTACATGCAGGCCATCAATGGCATGACCTTCGGCGAAAGCCGCGAGCAGGGCGTGACGCGCGGACGCAATTTCTATCATGAGCCGCTGGGCATTGCCCTGACTGCGCCGGAAGGCTGGAGGGTGCAGAATTCCGGGGAGGCCGTGGCGCTGGTGAATGCCGCCGGCGATGCCGGCCTGATCGTTCAGGTGCTGCCGCCGAAGGCCGGCAATTCGCACGACGAGATCATTCGCAACGTCTTCAAGCTCGAGCAGGGGCGCACGGAGCGGCTGGCGCTGGGCAGTTTCCCGGCGACGCACTTCGCCGGCGTCAGCCGCAACCGGCAGGGACAGGCGCAGGCGGTCGAAGCCACCGTGGCGACCGGCCCGGCCAACCGGCATTTCCTTCTGTTCTATGGTGCCAAGGATGCGCAGGCGCTGCAGCGTGCCCGCAGCACGATGCGGGAGGCCGAGTCCTCGTTCCGCGCCCTCTCCGGCACGGACATCGCCGCCGCGCGCCCGTGGGTACTCCGGACGGTCCCGTATCAGAAGGGCGGCTTCCCGCAGCTGGCGCGGCAGTCGCCGCTGCCAGGCAACCCCGAGGCGCAGCTCCGTCTGATCAACGGCGTCTATGCGGGCGGCGAGCCGCCCCCCGGGCAACTGATCAAGGTAGTCGAGTGAGCGTCAGCGGCGCAGCATGTAGCGCAACGCCTCCTCCTGGCGCGGATCGAGCTTCAGCACCTCCTTGACTGCATCCAGCGCCTTGCCCTTGTCTCCGGACTCCCAGTAGGATTTGGCGAGATTCAGGTAGGCCTGCAGGTTCTTCGAGTCGTACTTGAGGAATTCCTTGAGCAGGTCGATCGACTCGCGGTACTTGCCGCTGGAGAAGGCCTGCACGCCGCCGTTGAGCAGTTCGCGGATCAGATCCTGACGCTCCGCGCCGCCGCCGCTGGCCAAGCCCTGGGCAAAGGCGCTCAGCGCCTGGCGGAAATCCTTCTGGCCGAGGTAGGCCTTGCCGACATTCAGCCAGGCGCGCGTGTTGCCGGGTTCGAGCTTGAGGAATTCGACGAAGAGGTTTACGGATTCGGCAAAGCGGCCGTTTTTCAGGGCGTCCGCGCCGCCGCCGAACAGCGCTTCGGCAAATATCGGGATGACATTTTCTCCCTTGGGCGCCAGTTCGAAGGCCTTCCTGCCGTTGGTGATGGCGTCGGACCAGTTGCCCCTGGCGATGAGGGAGCGTGCCGCCCAGAGATAGGCCTGCCAATAGGTGGGATCCTTGCCGATGACCGTGGTGAACTTGTCGAGGGCCTGGTCGTACTTCTTTTCCGCGTAAAGCTGCTGGCCCTCGTTCATCAGGCCGTCGATCTGGCTCTGCAAGGTCAGCCCGGCGCAGGCGGCGAGCAGGGTCGAAGCCAGCAACAGCAGGGTGAGGCGGCTGCGCAGTGCGGTCCATCGGGAAGTCATGGAAGTCTCCTGGTGTTTGAGAAGGGGCTTGGGACAATATAATCCAATCCGCTCTTTCTGGTCATCGCCCCCTCCGGAAAGCCGGGTTGCGCAGGTGCCGCAGACAGCGCAAGATTGCCGTCCCGATGACAAATTCCTTGCCCAGACAGGCACTTGGGCAAGTAGACAGGTTGACGTTGACGTCAACGTAATATAGATTGCCCTTTCCGACATCCGCCGCCGGAGTGGTTGCCATGACCGATTTGAGCTTGAGCCAGAAGATCACCGCCTACAAGCCGAGGCACAAGGTGCGTTTCGTCACTGCCGCCTCGCTCTTCGACGGCCACGACGCCTCGATCAACATCATGCGGCGCATCCTGCAGTCGAGCGGCAGCGAGGTGATCCACCTCGGCCACAACCGTTCGGTCGAGGAGATCGTCACCGCCGCCCTGCAGGAGGATGTGCAGGGCATCGCCGTCTCCTCCTACCAGGGCGGCCACGTCGAGTATTTCAGGTACATGGTGGATCTGCTGAAGGAACGCGGCGGCGAGGGCATCAAGGTCTTCGGCGGCGGCGGCGGCGTCATCGTGCCCGAGGAGATCCGCGCGCTGCACGCCTATGGCGTGGCCCACATCTACTCTGTCGAGGACGGCCGCCGGATGGGCCTGCAGGGCATGATCAACGACATGGTCGCGCAGTGCGACATCGATCTCGCCGCCCGCCCGCTGCCCGACCTGAAAGCCGTTGCCGCGGGCGACCGGAGGGCGCTTGCGCGCCTCATCACCGCCCTGGAAAACGGCGCTGTGCCGGACAAGCTGAAAAGTCAGCTGCTGCAGGACGGTGTCGCGGCCGGAATCCCGACCCTCGGCATTACCGGCACCGGCGGTTCGGGCAAGTCCAGCCTTACCGACGAACTCATCCGGCGCCTGCGCCTCGACCAGGAAGATCGCCTGAAGGTCGCCGTGGTCGCCGTCGATCCCTCCCGCAAGCGCACCGGCGGCGCATTGCTCGGCGACCGCATCCGCATGAACGCCATCGGCCACCCCAACATCTACATGCGGTCGCTGGCGACGCGCCACGATGGCACAAGCGGCGGCTCGGAAATTTCCGCCGCCCTGCCCGAAGTCATCGCCGCCTGCAAGCTGGCCGGCTTCGACCTTGTTGTGGTCGAGACTTCGGGCATCGGCCAGGGCGATGCCGCCATCGTTCCGCACGTGGATGCTTCGCTCTACGTCATGACGCCGGAGTTCGGCGCCGCCAGCCAGCTGGAAAAGATCGACATGCTGGATTTCGCCGACTTCGTCGCCATCAACAAGTTCGACCGCAAGGGCGCCGAGGATGCCTTCCGCGACGTGAGGAAGCAATACCAGCGCAACCGCGAGCTGTTCACCGTGGCGGTGGACGAAATGCCGGTATTCGGCACCATGGCGGCGCGCTTCAACGACGATGGCGTGACCGCCCTCTACCAGGCGCTGCTGCCGAAGCTGAATGCCCTGGGCCTGAAGTCTGCTGCCGGCAAGTTGCCGAGGGTGACTGCGAAGCAATCCTCGCGCGGCCGTGCCATCGTGCCGGCGGAACGCGTGCGCTACCTGGCCGACATCGCCGAGTCCGTGCGCGGCTACCACCGGCACACCCTGGAGCAGTCGCGCATCGCGCGCGAGCGGCAGAGCCTGCGCACGGCGAAGGCGCTGTTCGAGGACTGTGGCAAGGAGGCGAAGCCGTTCGACGAACTCATCGCCTGGAAGGATGGCCAGCTCGACCCGCGCGCGAAGAAGCTGCTCGAAATGTGGCCGGACATGCAGCGCGCCTATGCCGGCGACGAGTACGTCGTCAGGATCCGCGACAGGGAGGTGCGCACCGGCCTGGTTTCCGAGAGCCTCTCCGGCACCAGGATCCGCAAGGTGGTGCTGCCGAGGTTCGAGGACGAGGGCGAGACGCTGAAGTTCCTCATGAAGGAGAACGTGCCCGGCTCCTTTCCGTACACTTCAGGCGTCTTTGCCTTCAAGCGCGAGAACGAGGATCCGACGCGGATGTTCGCCGGCGAGGGCGACGCCTTCCGCACCAACCGCCGCTTCAAGAAAGTGTCCGAGGGCATGCCGGCGCACCGGCTGTCGACGGCCTTCGACTCGGTGACGCTCTACGGCTGCGACCCGGACCGGCGGCCGGATATCTACGGCAAGGTCGGCAACTCCGGCGTCTCCATCGCCACACTCGACGACATGAAGGTGCTGTATTCCGGCTTCGACCTGGTCTGTCCGACCACCTCGGTGTCGATGACCATCAACGGCCCGGCGCCGGTGATCCTGGCGATGTTCTTCAACACCGCGCTCGACCAGCAACTGGACAAGTTCCGCGCCGACAACCGGCGCGAGCCGACCGAGGACGAGGCCGACAAGATCCGCGAGTGGGTGCTCTCGAACGTGCGCGGCACCGTGCAGGCCGACATCCTCAAGGAGGACCAGGGCCAGAATACCTGCATCTTCTCCACCGAGTTCGCCCTGAAGATGATGGGCGACATCCAGGAGTTTTTTGTCCACAACGATGTCAGGAACTTCTACTCGGTGTCGATCTCCGGCTATCACATCGCTGAAGCCGGTGCCAACCCGATCTCGCAGCTGGCCTTCACCCTGGCCAACGGGTTCACCTACGTCGAGACCTACCTCGCGCGCGGCATGCACGTCGACGACTTCGCGCCGAACCTGAGCTTCTTCTTCAGCAACGGCATGGACCCGGAATATTCGGTGATTGGCCGCGTGGCGCGGCGCATCTGGGCGGTCGCGATGAAGAACAAGTACGGCGCCAACGAGCGCTCGCAGAAGCTGAAATACCATATCCAGACTTCCGGCCGCTCGCTGCACGCGCAGGAGATGGCGTTCAACGACATCCGCACCACGCTTCAGGCCTTGATCGCCGTCTACGACAACTGCAACAGCCTGCATACGAACGCCTACGACGAGGCGATCACCACGCCGACCGAGGAGTCGGTGCGCCGCGCCATGGCCATCCAGCTCGTCATCAACCGCGAGTGGGGCCTGGCGAAGAACGAAAACCCGAACCAGGGGGCCTTCATCATCGACGAGCTGACCGACCTGGTCGAGGAAGCCGTGCTGAAGGAGTTCGAGGCGATTTCCTCGCGTGGCGGCGTGCTCGGGGCGATGGAAACCGGCTACCAGCGCGGCAAGATCCAGGAGGAGTCGCTCTACTACGAGCAGCGCAAGCACGACGGCTCCTACCCCATCATCGGCGTCAACACCTTCCGCAATCCGAAAGGCGACGCCCAGCACGAGATCGAACTGGCGCGCTCGACGGAAGAGGAGAAGCAGTCGCAGCTGAAGCGGCTGGCAGACTTCCAGCGGCGCCACGCCGCGGAAGCGGCGCCGATGCTGGCACGCCTGAAGCAGGCAGCGATCGAGAACGGCAATGTCTTCGCAGTGCTGGTGGACGCGGTCCGCTGCTGCTCGCTGGGCCAGATCACCGCCGCCCTGTTCGAAGTCGGCGGACAGTATCGAAGGAGCATGTAGGCCGGCCCCGGGGACGACCTACGCCTCGAATTTCCGCAGCCCCTCCAGATCGAGCACCGTGATGCTGCCGTACTCTACCCGCAGCAGGCCGGCCTTCTCCAGCGTCTTCAGCGCCTGGTTGGCGCGCTGTCGCGACAAGCCGGCGAGGTAGCCGATCTCCTCCTGGGAAATCTGCAGCTGCGGCCCGATGCCCGGGTAGAGGTAGGGATTGAACATCGCGGCGAGGCTGCGCGCGACCCTGGCATCCGGTTCGAGCAAGCGGTCGTACTCGACCATGGCGATGAACTGGCCAAGGCGCTCGTTCAGCTGGTGCAGCAAAAAGCGGTTGAATTCGATGCTGGTATCCAGCAGCCGGGT
>CAJPFL010000128.1 GCA_905339315.1 Rhodocyclaceae bacterium | reverse complement strand
AAGGCCCAGGTGCAGGGCTCGGCCCACATCAAGGAAGAGATCGACCGCATCCGTGCCGAGATTACGAAGCTGCAGCGCGAGGGCAAGCTGGAGAAGGTCGCCGAACTGCAGTACGGAAAATTGCCGCAGCTGGAAGCGCAGCTGAAGGCGGCGGAAAAAGTCAGTCCCCAGGACACGGCGAAGAAGAGGCTGCTGCGCACGCAGGTCGGCGCCGAGGAGATCGCCGAGGTAGTGTCGCGCGCCACCGGCATCCCGGTCTCGAAGATGATGCAGGGCGAGCGCGACAAGCTGCTGAAGATGGAAGACAAGCTGCACGGCCGCGTCGTCGGCCAGGACGAGGCGGTGCGCCTGGTCTCTGATGCCATCCGCCGCTCGCGCGCCGGCCTGTCGGAGGAGAACCGGCCCTACGGCTCCTTCCTGTTCCTCGGCCCGACCGGCGTCGGCAAGACCGAGCTGTGCAAGGCGCTGGCGACGTTCCTCTTCGATTCCGAGGAGCACCTGATCCGCATCGACATGAGCGAGTTCATGGAGAAGCATTCCGTCGCCCGCCTGATCGGCGCGCCGCCGGGCTACGTCGGCTACGAGGAGGGCGGCCACCTGACCGAAGCGGTGCGGCGCAAGCCCTACAGCGTGATCCTGCTCGATGAGGTCGAGAAGGCCCACCCGGACGTCTTCAACGTGCTGCTGCAGGTGCTCGACGACGGCCGCATGACCGACGGCCAGGGCCGCACGGTGGACTTCAAGAACACCGTGATCGTCATGACCTCCAACCTCGGCAGCCAGATGATCCAGCAGATGTCGGGCGACGACTACCAGGTGATCAAGCTGGCGGTGATGGCGGAAGTGAAAACCTATTTCCGCCCGGAGTTCATCAACCGCATCGACGAGCTGGTGGTGTTCCACGCCCTCGACGAGAAGCACATCGCCTCGATCGCGAAGATCCAGCTGGGCTATCTGGAGAAGCGCCTGGCCAGGCTGGAGATCAGGCTCGACGTCACCGAAGCCGCGTTGGCCGAGCTGGCCAAGGCCGGCTTCGATCCGGTGTTCGGCGCGCGGCCGCTGAAGCGCGCCATCCAGAGCCACATCGAGAATCCGCTGGCGAAGCAGATCCTCGAAGGAAAATTCGCGGCCAAGGATGTCGTTCGTGTTTCGGCAACGAAGGGCGTGATCGGCTTCGAGAAGGCCTGACGGCTGCGGGGTCAGTGAGACGGCGGGCCATGCCCGCCGTTTTCATTTGCGGCGATAATGCCGGCAATGAACAGCAGCGCCGCAACGTCGGTCCTTCGCAGCGACATCCGCGTCATCAGCCTGATCGGCTTCGCCCACGGCACGTCGCATTTCTTCCACCTGCTGCTGCCGCCGCTGTTTCCCTGGCTGATGCCGGAGTTCGGCCTGAGCTTCACCGAGGCCGGGGCGATGATGACGGTTTTCTTCGTCGTCTCCGGCATCGGCCAGGCGCTGTCCGGCTTCGTCGTGGACCGCATCGGGCCGCGCCGGGTGCTGCTCGCCGGCATCGCCTGCTTCGTCCTCGCCGCGCTGCTGCTCAGCGTGGCGAAAGGCTATGCCATGCTGCTCGCCGTCGGCGCCCTGGCCGGTCTCGGCAACTGCGTCTTCCATCCGGCCGATTTCACGCTGCTCAACCGCAAGGTGAGCGGGGCGCGCCTCGGCCACGCCTTCTCGGCGCACGGCCTCTCGGGCAGCCTCGGCTGGGCGATTGCGCCGATTTTTCTCACCGGCATTGCCGCCGCGGCGGGCTGGCGTGCGGCGGCGCTGGCGGCGGCGGCCCTCGGCGCGCTGGCGTGGGCGGTGGTCTGGCTCGGACGCGAGGCCACGGCGCTGGCCGACGGCGGCGCGAAAGCCGTGAAGGCCGCCCCCGGCGAAAAAGTCAGCGCCGGCGGGACGGCGTCGACTTTCGGCTTCCTCGGCGTCGCGGCCGTCTGGCTGTGCTTCGCCTTCTTTTTGCTGGTGACGATGGCCTTCGGCGCACTGCAGAACTACGCCACGCCGCTGATGCACGCGATGTACGGCCTGCCGCTGGCGGCGGCGGCGGCGACGCTGACGGCCTTCCTGCTGGGCGGCGCGGCCGGCATTGCCGCCGGCGGCGTGCTGGCGGTGCGCGGCGCCTCGCACGAGGGGCTGATCGCCCTGGCGCTCGGTGCGGCGGCGCTGGCGGCCGGGGTCATCGCCACGGGCGTGCTGCCGGCCTGGAGCGTCATGCCGGCGATGGCCGTGATGGGCTTTTGCAGCGGCATCGCCGGACCCTCGCGCGACCTGCTGGTGCGCCGCGCCGCGACGGCGCGCTTCGGCCAGGGGGCCTACGGCCGCGTCTATGGCTTCGTCTACTCGGGACTGGATCTCGGGCTGGCGCTTTCGCCCCTGATTTTCGGTCCGCTGATGGATGCCGGCCGTTTCGGTGCCGTGCTGGCCGGCGTGGCGTTCCTGCAGGGGGCGTCGATCCTGGCGGCGCTGCGGGTGGGGAGCCGGTCCTAGAACGGCAGACGGCGTTTGGCGGGGGGCGCGGAGGGTTTGGCCGGCTGCGACTTGACCGGCTTGCGCCGGACGTTCTTTTCATCGCTGGCGAAGCGCACCTTGCCGTGCAGCACGCAGCCGCGCATGCCGGGATCGCAGGCGGCCCCTGCCACCAGCTGGCAGACGCCGTTCAGGTCGTGGGGGCAGCTCCAGGCGCTCATTTTTTTATTTTACCCTGCAGCCGCAGGATTTCACCGTGGCGGAAGCAGTCGGCGAGGTGGTCGTTGACCATGCCGGTTGCCTGCATGTGGGCGTAGCAGATGGTGGAGCCGACGAACTTGAAGCCGCGCGCCCTGAGGTCGCGGCTGAGGGCGTCGGATTCCCCGGTCGTGGCAGGAACCTGGCGGAGGCGCTTCCAGCGGTTCTGGATGGGGTGTCCCTCGACGAAGCGCCAGATATATTCGTCGAAGCTGCCGAACGCTTCCTGCACGTCGAGAAAGCGCTGCGCATTGTTGATCGCCGCCGCGATTTTCAGGCGGTTGCGCACGATGCCCGGGTCGGCGAGCAGCCGCGCCACCTGGCGCTGCCCGTAGCGGGCGACCTTTTCCGCGTCGAAGCCGTCGAAGGCGCGGCGGTAGGCGTCGCGCTTCCTCAGGATGGTGAGCCACGACAGTCCGGCCTGGGCGCCTTCGAGCGTGAGGAACTCGAAGAGCAGGCGGTCGTCGTGCACCGGCACGCCCCA
>CAJPFL010000127.1 GCA_905339315.1 Rhodocyclaceae bacterium | reverse complement strand
CCCGTACCACCGCATTGGAGGCCGCGATATCGGACCTGCACGGCCAGATGCTCGCCTCCTCCGAACTCATCAAGGCGCTCGCCGAGCAGAACGCGCAGCTCGTCAAGCGCATCGAGGCCAACCGGAAGCGCACGCTCTGGCTGGGCGCGGCAACCCTGGTGCTGGCGATTGCCGTATTGACCGCAGTGCCCTTTTGAACTGGAAATTCAATGAAGAAACTGGTCGTCAAAATCCACGCCGAGCTCGAAGTGCCCGATGACTGGGAGATCGCCCGCCATCCTTCGGGAATCACCGTCCTCAAGATCGGCGACACCTTCGTCGACTTCGACCTGGCGCCCCTGGCGACGACCTCCGGCGACCCCGAGGCCGAATGGTCGGACATCAACGTCGAGGTCGTCGAAAAGGTGCTGGATGCCGTCACCGGCCTCGACACGGACCTGGAATTCATCACGCATCACTGATGCGCCTGGACAAGTGGCTCTGGGCCGCGCGCTTCTTCAAGACCCGCAGCCAGGCGGCCGATGCGGCGGAGGGCGGCAAGGTGAAGCTGAACGGGGCCTTCGCGAAGCCGGCGAAGGAACTGAAGCCGGGCGACCGGCTGCACATCCGCGCCGAGGTCGAGGCGTGGGAAGTGGAGGTGCTGGGCTTCAACGCGCAGCGCCGCCCTGCCGCCGAGGCCCGGCTGCTCTACCGGGAAACGCCGGAGAGCATGAAGAAGCGCGCCGAGGCGGCGGAACTGCGCCGGCTGTCGCCGCTGCCGCAGGCCGACGCGAAGGGGCGCCCCACCAAGCGCGACCGCCGGCAGCTGAACCGGCTGCGCGGGGGCGAATAGCCGGATCCGATGCGCGTGCAAACCAGGCAACGAAAGGGGTGAACATCTCATGAACATCGAAAAAATCAAGGTACGCGTCACGCAATCCGGCCAGACCATGGACGTCGTCGTCCTCAACAAGCGGGCGAGCGGGATCACCGTGGTGCTCGGCGAGGGACAGCACAGCATGAAGTGCGAGCTGTCGCCGACGCGCAATGGCCTCGCCTACGCCGGCAGCGTGATGGGGCGCGAGATCGTCTACGAGCGCAGCCGCGAGCAGGTGCAGGCGGACATCGACCGCCTCAACCCGGCGATGCGCGAATACAAGCGCTGAGCCGCCGTCCCGCGCAGGCTGACTTTTCCCTTTGCCGACAGGAACCCGTCATGGTCGTGCGCGTCGTCCGGCTCGGAACGCCCAGGGTGAACGGCGAAGGCCTGCGCATCGGCACCGTGCGGCGGCCGCCGCGCGGCGTGCCGAAGTCGGAATTCGCTTCGCAGGACTGGTACGACGTCTGGTTCCCGAATCTCGCGCCGAGCGCTGAAACGGTGAAGTTCGCGCAGTCGGCACGGACGCCGGCGCAGTGGGCCGCCTTCGCGAGGAAGTACCGCGCCGAGATGGCGGCGCCGGACGCCGCACGCGCGCTCGATCTCCTCGCCGCGCTCTCGCAGCAGACGAACTTCTCGGTCGGCTGCTATTGCGAGGACGAGGCCCGCTGCCACCGCTCGGTGCTGCGGGAACTGCTCGCCGAGCGCGGGGCCAGCCTCGGCTAGCCCCGCCGCGTGGCGGCGCCTCTTAATGCCGCTCGCCGCGCCCCGGCCCTTCACGCCTGCCGTTGTCGTGCCGCTCCCAGCGCCCCGGATGTTCGCGCCAGCCCTTGCCCTGCTGTTCCCAGCGGTGCGGCACGTAGCGGTGGCCCTGGCGCGGCGCTTCCCAGCGGCCGGGCACCCAGTGATGGGCCCTGCCGTTCCAGCCCCAGTAGCCGGTGATCCAGATATGGCCCGGATAGGGCGCGACGCCGACGATTTCGACCCGCGGCGGCGGCGGCGCCACCATCACCGGGTCGTAGTAGGCGTAGCCGTTCGGCGCCGGCGCCACCACGCAGCCGGCCAGGGTGAGGGAGGACATCGCCGCAGCCAGCAGGGCGATGCGGGTCGATCGGTTGGCTTTCATGTGCAGTCTCCATTCCGCGTGCGCCGGGCTCGGCGCAATGCGCGCACTCTATTCAACGCGCGACCGCAGCCAGGAATGACCGCCTATTTGTAAAGTTTGTAAGGGTTTGTGTCCGGCCGGCGCCGCGACCGGCTACTGCGCCGGCCAGAAGGGCGTGGCGATGCCCTCGCCGAGGTCGGCCTCGGCGAAGCGCCGGCGCAGTTCGAGCAGCTGCTCGATCAGCTGCGGCTCGGCGCGTGCGTAGGCGTCGGCATCGGGCACGCGCTTCACCACCACGCCGAGCAGCTCGGTGATGGCGTTGCCGATCGAGTTCTGGCTGATGGTGACGATCAGCTTGCCCTCGTCGTTGCGGTAGATGAGCTGCTTGAAGGCCGGCTGCCAGCGGATGGCGTTGGCGTAGCGCGCGTCCTTGATGCAGCGTTCGCGCACCGTCTTCGCCGTCTTCAGGAAGTCGTTGTCGAACAGCAGCCGCTCCTCGACCAGCGCCGGGAAATGCAGGTCCGGCAGCATCGGCGCATTGCGCGTCGATACCTGGCTGAAGAACGTGCGGTAGAAGTCGAGGAAGCCCTTCAGCAGGATGTCGTACTCGTGCCAGAAGCGCACTTCGGCGAGACCGGCCGCGCCGCCCCTCACCTCCCAGCTCGGCAGGCCCTGCGGGTAGCCGGTCAGCGCCAGGCGGCACTCGCCGCGCTCGCACGGCGCCAGCAGCCTGAGATCCAGCCCGGCGAAAAAGGCGCGGTAGGCGTCGCGCATGTGCGCCTGGAAGAGCGAGTGCTGGCCGCCGTCGGTGAGGTTGGGGTTGTCGGGATCGGCGTGGGCGGCGGCCGCGAGGTCCGCCTTGTCGAAGACGATGAAGTGGTTGTGCAGCATGCGGATCGAGGGCACGCCGGGCGCGGTCAGCGGCCAGGTGGCGTCGAGGCTGGCCTCGCCGGCGAGGACGAGGTGGCGCGCCGGATCGGGGTAGCGCTCGAGCATGAACTCGACGGCGATGCGGTTCATGCGGTCCCAGACGCGGCGCACCGGCTCCGGCACCTGGGTGCGGCGCACTGGCCGGCCGAGCGGATCGAGGATCTTCTGCGAAGTGTCGTAGATGATCGAGCCGTCGAACAGGTTGGAGTGGCCGATCGCCTTGCGGTAGAACAGCAGCCCTTCCGGATTCGCCAGCAGGCCGTTGTTGTGCACCAGGTCGGCCAGGTTCTCGGCGGAGTTGAAGAACTCGTTGGGCTTCATGCCCTCCGGCACCTCGAGCGGGATCGGCCGGTAGGGCGTGACGAT
>CAJPFL010000126.1 GCA_905339315.1 Rhodocyclaceae bacterium | reverse complement strand
CCTGCGCGGCCTCCTGCCGGCCGGCATCCCGGTCTACACCAGCCCGCTCCTGCGCTGCCGCAGCGTGGCCGAGCAGCTTTCTCCGGCGCCGGCTGTCGATGACCGGCTCGTCGAGATGCATTTCGGCGAGTGGGAGATGCGCCGCTGGGACGAGATCGAGAAGGCCGCCTTCGACGCCTGGGTCGCCGACATCCTCAACTTCGCCCCGCCCGGCGGCGAATCGGCGGCCGAAATGCTGGCACGCACCCTGGCCTTTCTCGACGAGCTGCGGTCGGGCGAGGCGCCGGCCGCGGCGGTGGTCACCCACGGCGGCGTGCTGCGCGTGCTGTTCGCCCACTGGCTGGAAGTGCCGCCGCGGCGCTGGCCGCGCCTCGTCTTCGAGTTCGGCGCCGTCAGCAAGGTCGTCCTGGGGCGCAAGGATTTGCGGGTGGAATACCTCAACCGCAAGTAAAATGCGGTTTCATGAAAGTCATCCAAACCGACATCCACGATGCGCTGATCCTCGAGCCGAAGGTCTTCGGAGACGCGCGCGGCTTCTTCCTCGAGAGCTACAACAGGCGCGTGCTGGCCGAGGCGGCCGGCATCCGCGCCGAGTTCGTGCAGGACAACCATTCCCGCTCCGCCCGCGGCGTGCTGCGCGGGCTGCATTATCAATTGCAGCAGCCGCAGGGCAAGCTGGTGCGCGTGGCGAGCGGGGCGGTGTTCGACGTCGCCGTGGACATCCGCAGGAGCTCGCCGACCTTCGGCAAGGTGGCCTGCGTCGAGCTGTCGGACGCCAACCAGCGCATGTTCTGGCTGCCGCCGGGCCTCGCCCACGGCTTCCTCGTCGTCTCCGAATCGGCGGATTTCCTCTACAAGACCACCGACTACTACGCGCCGGAGCACGAGCGCTGCATCCTCTGGAACGATCCCGAGCTGGCGATTCCCTGGCCGCTGACCAGCGCGCCGGCGCTCTCCGCCAAGGATGTTAACGGCGTGCCCTTCGCCGTGGCGGAACTGTTCCCGTGAACATTCTCCTTACAGGAAAAAACGGCCAGGTCGGCTGGGAGCTGCAGCGGACGCTGCAGCCGGTCGGCAAGGTCACGGCCTGCGACCACGCCGGGCTGGACCTCGCCGATGCCGCCGCGGTGCGGCGCAAGCTGGATGAAGTGCGCCCCGACGTCATCGTCAACGCCGCCGCCTACACCGCCGTCGACAAGGCGGAGAGCGAGCCGGAGCAGGCCAACGCCGTCAACGCCGCCGCGCCCGCGCTGCTGGCGCAGGAGGCCGTTCAGCGCGGTGCCCTGCTGATCCATTATTCGACCGACTATGTCTTCGACGGCGCCAAGGCTTCTCCCTACGTCGAGACGGACCCGACGAATCCGCTCGGCGCCTACGGCCGCAGCAAGCTCGCCGGCGAGGAAGGCATCCGCGCTTCAGGTTGCGACCACCTGATCTTCCGCACCAGCTGGGTGTACGCCGCGCGCGGCGCCAACTTCCTGCGCACCATCCTGCGCCTGGCCGCCGAGCGCGAGGAACTGCGCATCGTCGCCGACCAGGTCGGCGCCCCGACCTGGGCGCGGCTCATCGCCGAGGCGACAGCGCTGGCGCTGCGCCAGGCGCTGGCCGAGCGCCGCCATGGCCGCTTCGAGAGCGGCCTGTTTCACCTCACCTGCGCCGGCGAGACGAGCTGGCACGGCTTCGCCAGCCTCATCGTCGCCAGCCGAGGCGGCCTGCGCGTCAAGACGGTGACGCCGATCGCGACCGCCGACTACCCGACGCCGGCGAAGCGCCCGGCCAACTCTCGCCTGAACACCGACGCCTTCCGCGCCCGCTTCGGCCTCGCGCTGCCCGACTGGCGCGACTGCCTGCCACTCTGCCTCGAGGAAATCCCGCAATGATTCTCGTCACCGGAGGCGCCGGGTTTATTGGTTCGAACTTTGTTCTGGACTGGCTGCGCGAGACCGGCGAGCCGGTCATCAACCTCGACAAGCTGACCTACGCCGGCAACCCGGAGAACCTCGCCGGGCTGAAGGGCGACAAGCGCCATGATTTCGTCCAGGGCGACATCAACGACGCCGACTTGATCGCCGATCTCCTCAAGCGCCATGCGCCGCGCGCCATTGTGCACTTCGCCGCCGAGAGCCACGTCGACCGCTCCATCCACGGCCCGGCCGAGTTCATCCAGACCAACATCAACGGCACCTTCACCCTGCTCGAGGCGGCGCGCGGCCACTGGACCGCGCTTGCGGGCGAGGCGAAGGCGGCCTTCCGCTTCCTGCACGTGTCGACCGACGAGGTGTATGGCTCGTTAGGCATGGACGACCCGGCCTTCGCCGAGACGCACCCCTACCAGCCGAACAGCCCGTATTCGGCCTCGAAGGCGGCTTCCGACCACCTCGTGCGCGCCTACCACCACACCTACGGCCTGCCGACCCTGACCACCAACTGCTCGAACAACTACGGCCCCTACCAGTTCCCCGAGAAGCTGATCCCGCTGATCCTCCTCAACGCCATCGCCGGCAAGCCGCTGCCCATCTACGGCGACGGCCTCAACGTGCGCGACTGGCTCTACGTCGGCGACCATTGTTCCGCCATCCGCGCCGTGCTGGCGCGCGGCCGCCCCGGCGAGACCTACAACATCGGCGGGCGTGCCGAGATGACCAACCTCGCCGTGGTGAAGACGCTGTGCGCCTTGCTCGACAAGCTGCATCCCGGCTCGCCGGTGACGCCGCACGAGAAGCTGATCACCTACGTCAAGGACCGCCCGGGCCACGACCGCCGCTACGCCATGAACGCCGACAAGCTCGAGCGCGAACTCGGCTGGCGCCCGGCGGAGAGCTTCGAGAGCGGCATCGGCAAGACGGTGCGCTGGTACCTCGAGCACCAGGAATGGACCAGCCGCGTCGCCAGCGGCGCCTATCGCGACTGGGTCGCGCAACACTATTCGGACTGACATCATGGGAACGAACAGGAAAGGCATCATCCTCGCCGGCGGCTCGGGCACCCGGCTCTACCCGGTGACGCTGGCGGTGTCGAAGCAGATGCTGCCCATCTACGACAAGCCGATGATCTACTATCCGCTGTCGACCCTGATGCTCGCCGGCATCCGCGACATCCTCGTCATCTCGACGCCGCAGGACCTGCCGCGCTTCGAGCAGCTGCTCGGCGACGGCAAAAGCTGGGGCCTGTCGCT
>CAJPFL010000125.1 GCA_905339315.1 Rhodocyclaceae bacterium | reverse complement strand
CTGCCCGGCGGGCTGGCGATCATGCTGGCGGTGTTCAAGGAGTTCGGCCTCGAGCGCATGACGTTCTCCGAGGGCGCCCTGCGCCTCGGGGTGCTCTACGACCTCCTGGGGCGCTATCACCACCAGGACTTGCGCAACGCCACGGTGCAGCAGTTCATGCGCCGCTATCAGGCCGACGCCGGCCAGGCGGCGCGGGTGGCGGCGACGGCGCGCGGCTTCCTGCTGCAGCTGCTGCCGGAGGCCGTTGCGGCGGAACAGCCCGATGCGCAGGTGCTGGACTGGGCGGCGCTGATGCACGAAATTGGAATCTCGGTGGCGCATTCCAGCTACCACAAGCACAGCGCCTACATCCTCGCCAACGCCGACATGCCGGGCTTCTCGAAAATGGACCAGGCCCGCCTCTCCCGCGTCGTCCTCGCCCATCGCGGCAAGCTGGAGCGGGTGCAGGAGATCATGCCCGACAGCCCCGACTGGCTGCTGATCTTCAGTTTGCGCCTGGCGGTGCTGCTGCACCGCGCGCGCGACGATGCGCCCCTGCCGGCCATCGCCGTGCGGCGCAGGGAGCAGGGCTTCAGCGTCGCCGTCGATCCCGCCTGGCTGGCCGCCTCGCCGCTTTCCGCCTCGGCGCTGGAGGAGGAAGGCCGGCAGTGGTCCGCGCTCGGCATGGAAATCAAGATCAAGGCCGGGCGCGGCAAGTCGCAAGCTGCGGCATAATGCCTGCTGCTGCGGCTGGCAGTCTCGATCATAACAACAAGGGGTGCAGGGTGAGCGGCGCAAGCTTGACGCTTGAGACGGATGCTGAAGGCGGGCGCTGGCTGCGCCTGGCGGGCGAATGGCGCCTGATGGTGCTGGCGCCGCGCTATGCCGCCCTGGAAGCCGAACTGGCGTCGCGCGCGGCAGATGCCGGGCTCGGCTGGGACATCCGCGGCATCGAGGCGCTGGACTCGGTCGGCGCGATGCTGCTCTGGCGCGCCTGGGGGCACCGCTTCCCGGACAACCTCGCCACGAGTGACGAGCTGGAGCCGGTGTTCGCCCGGCTCTACGCCGCCAGCAAGCTGAAGGAAACCGGGCCGGAGCCGAAACAGCCGTTCGAATGGATCGTCACCGTCGGCAGCCTGAGCCTGAGCCTGTGGCGGCATCTGATGGACTTCACCACGCTGGTCGGCCAGCTCATGCTCGATCTCGGCCAGGTCCTGCGGGCCCCCCGCGAAATGCCCTGGCGCGAGAGCTCGGCCAACCTCTACAAGAGCGGCGTGCGCGCCATGCCGGTCACTGCCCTGGTCGGCTTCCTCATCGGCATCGTGCTCTCCTACCTGTCGGCGCTGCAGCTGAAGAATTTCGGCGCCGACATCTTCATCGTGAACATCCTCGGCATGGGCATCATCCGCGAACTGGGGCCGGTGCTGGTGGCGGTGCTGGTGGCGGGGCGCTCCGGCTCGGCGATGACGGCGCAGCTCGGCGTGATGCGCGTCACCGAGGAGATCGACGCGCTGGCGACGATGGGCGTCTCGCGCAGCCTGCGCCTGGTCTTCCCCAAGGTCGCCGCGCTGGCGCTGGCGATGCCGCTGCTGGTGCTGTGGACCAGCAGCATCGCCCTCATGGGCGGCATGGTCTCGGCGCAGTTCCAGCTCGACATTTCCTACGGCTTTTTCATCGAAACCCTGCCCAAGGTGGTGCCGGTGGCCAACCTCTACATCGCGCTGGCCAAGGGCGTCGTCTTCGGCATCCTGGTGGCGCTGGTGGCCTGCCATTTCGGCCTGCGCGTGCGCCCGAATACCGAGAGCCTGTCGGCAAACACCACCGCCTCGGTGGTGAGTTCGATCACCGTCGTGATCCTGGTCGATGCCGTTTTCGCCATCGCCACGCGCAGCATCGGGATGCCGACATGACGACCCACCCCCCGGCCCCCGCCCCGAGGGCAGGGGTGACGAAGGTTCGCGGGCCTTGCCCGCTCCGAATGGAGATGGCATGACCGCCGTCATCGAAGTCGAGCACCTGTCCACGCGCTTCGGCGAGCACTGGGTGCACCGCGACCTCAGCCTGGTGATCGAGAAAGGCGAGGTGATGGCGCTGGTGGGCGGTTCGGGCAGCGGCAAGACCACGCTGCTGCGGCAGATGATCGGCCTGCTGCATCCGACCCAGGGGCAGATCCGGCTCTTCGGCGAGCCGCTGTTTACCGGCAATGCCGCACAGGAGCGCAACCTGCGCCGGCGCTTCGGCATGCTGTTCCAGTACGGTGCGCTGTATTCCTCCTTCAACGTCTTCCAGAACATCGCCTTCCCGCTGCGCGAGCTGGGGGTCATCGATGAAGACCTCATCCACAACCTGGTGATGCTCAAGCTCTCGATGGTGGAGCTGCTGCCGCGCCATGCCTGGCTGATGCCCTCCGAGCTTTCCGGCGGCATGATCAAGCGCGTCGCCCTGGCGCGGGCGCTGTCGATGGAGCCGGAGCTGCTGCTGCTCGACGAGCCGACCGCCGGTCTCGACCCGGACCGCAGCGAGTCGTTCGTGCGGCTCATCCGCAGCCTGCACCGGCAGCTCGGCCTGACCGTGGTGCTGGTGACGCACGATCTCGACACCCTGGCCGGCCTTGCCGCGCGCGTTGCGGTGCTGGCCGAACAGCGTATACTCGCGCTGGGTACGATTGACGAAATCATGAAGGTCGATCATCCCTTCATTCGCAATTTCTTCTGCTGCGACCGGGCCCAGCGGGCGCTGCAGAGCCGCATGTCCGAGGGAAAAGTCTGATTATGGAAAGCCGGGCTCACGCGCTTGCCGCCGGAATCTTCACACTGCTGCTCGGGCTGGCCAGCGCCTTGGCCGTGTTCTGGCTCTCGGGCCAGCGGGAGGCCACCAGGGAATACGTCCTGGTGACGCAGAAGAGCGTCAGCGGCCTGAATACCCAGGCGCAAGTGCGATTTCGCGGCCTGCGTGCCGGCAAGGTGCGTGCCATCGAGCTTGACCCGAAGGATCCGCGCAACATACTGATCACCATCAGCATCGACGCCGACATGCCGGTGACCAAGGGCACCACGGCACGGCTCAATTACCAGGGCGTTACCGGGCTGGCTTCCGTCCTGCTGGAGGACAAGGGGGACAACCCGGAGCCGCTCGCCGGCAGCGACGACGAGCCGCCGCGCATCGCGCTGCAGCCGAACTTCATGGATACGCTGGGCGAGAATGCCGCCGAACTGATGGTGCAGGTGCGCCAGGTGGCCGAGCGCACCAGCGCGCTGCTGTCCGAGCAGAACGTCAAGCGCATCGGCCAGACCCTGGCCAACGTCGAGACGGCCTCATCCGGGTTGTCCGGCAGCATGAAGGACCTGCCGCAGGTGATGGCCTCGCTCAAGCAGATGCTCAACGACGAGAACATGAAGCGGTTCGGCAACACGCTGGCCAACCTCGAGAAAGTCAGCGGCGAGGCTGCGCCCCTCGCCGCCGACCTGCGCCAGCTGGTCGCCAACCTGCAGGGGGTGACGAAGAAAATCGACGCGCTGGCGGGCGAAGCGGGGGGCGAGCTTGCGCAAACCACCCTGCCGCGACTGAATGTCCTGTTGCAGGAGCTGTCCGTCAATTCCCGCCAGATGTCGCGCCTGCTCGACCAGATCGAGGATTCCCCCAACATGCTGATATTCGGCCGCGAGGCGCGCCGCCCGGGGCCGGGCGAAGCGGGTTTCTCGGCGCGATGAGGGCCCCCATGCGGAAAACGTTCCTTCTCCTCTTCGCCCTGCTGCTTGCCGGCTGCGGCGCGGGTTCCAAGTCGCTGTCGAGCGTCGCCTACTACGATCTGGGTGCGGTGCAGCCGGCGCCGAACAACCGCATCGTCGCCAGCCTGCGCAGCATCGACGTCTTCGCGGTTTCCTGGCTGGATTCCTCGGCCATGCAGTACCGGCTGCTGTACACGGCCAATCAGCGGCGGCAGAACTATGCCGAGAGCCGCTGGGTGGCGCCGCCGGCGGAACTGGTCGGCCATGCCCTGCGCAAGCGCATGTTGTCCGGCGAGGCGAGCGGCGCCTGCCGCCTGCGCATCGACCTGGAAGAATTCGCCCAGACCTTCGACTCGGCCAGCACCAGCCGTGCCGTGCTGGAGGCGCGGGTGCAGATCGTTGCGCCGACGGGCGGCGACATCCTGGCGCGTCGCAGCTTCAGCCTGTCGCGTCCGGCCGGCAGCGCCGATGCGGGTGGCGGTGCAGTGGCGCTGGCCGCGGCGGTCGAGGCATTGTCCACAGAGCTGCATGACTGGCTGGGCGGGCTTGACCGGGCACCCGCGCCGGGATTGAACATCGCCCAGCGCTGCAAGGGCTGAGCTTCTCGCCGGGCAGCACACGGCAACCGGGAGTGTCCATGTCGGCAAATCCCTATACGATCGGCCTCGACAAGAACCCGGCCAATTTCGCCCCGCTGTCGCCGCTTTCGTTCATCGAGCGGACGGCAACTGTCTATCCCCGGCGCACCTCGGCCATCCACGGCGCGCGCCGCTTCACCTGGGAAGAGACCTATGCCCGCTGCCGCCGGCTGGCCTCGGCGCTGGCCGCGCGCGGCATCGGCAACAACGACACCGTGGCGGCGATGCTCTCCAACACGCCGGAAATGCTGGAGTGCCATTTCGGCGTGCCGATGACCGGGGCCGTGCTCAATACCCTGAACACCCGGCTGGATGCCGAGGCCATCGCCTTCATGCTGAATCACGGCGAGGCGAAGGCGCTCATCACCGACCGCGAGTTTTCAGCGACCGTGGCAAAAGCATTGGCTTTGGCCGGCCGCGACATGCTGGTGATCGACGTGGACGACCCCGAGTACGTCGGAGCGGGCGAGTGCCTCGGCAGCATCGGGTACGAAGCCTTCCTTGCCAGCGGCGACGCACAGTTCGCCTGGCGGGGGCCGGCCGACGAGTGGGCCGCCATCTCGCTCAATTACACCTCGGGCACCACCGGCAACCCGAAGGGGGTGGTCTACCACCACCGCGGCGCCTATCTCAACGCGGTGTCGAACATCGTCTCCTGGGGCATGCCGCCGCACGCGGTGTATTTGTGGACGCTGCCGATGTTCCACTGCAACGGCTGGTGCTTCCCGTGGACCATGGCGGCGAATGCCGGCACCAGCGTCTGCCTGCGCCGCGTCGAGGCAAAGGCCATCCTCGATGCCATCCGCGAACACAAGGTGACGCACTACTGCGGCGCGCCGATCGTGCATTCGATGCTGATCAACGCCCCGGCGGAATGGCGCGAGGGCATTACGCACAAAGTCAGCGCCCTGGTGGCGGCGGCGCCGCCGCCGGCCTCGATGATCGAGGGCATGAACCGCATCGGCTTCGACATCACCCACGTCTACGGCCTGACGGAGACCTACGGGCCGGCCGCGGTCTGTGCCCGGCACCCCGAGTGGAGCGAGCTGCCGCTGGAGGAGCAGGTGTGCCTCAATGGCCGCCAGGGCGTGCGCTACCACCTGCAGGAGGGCGTCACGGTGATGGATCCGGAGACGATGCAGCCGGTGCCGCGCGACGGCGAGACCATGGGCGAGATCATGTTCCGCGGCAACATCACCATGAAGGGCTACCTGAAGAATGCGAAGGCCACGGAGGAGGCTTTCCGCGGTGGCTGGTACCACTCCGGCGACCTGGCGGTGATGCACGCCGACGGCTACGTCAAGATCAAGGACCGCTCCAAGGATGTCATCATCTCCGGCGGCGAGAACATCTCCTCGGTCGAGGTCGAGGACGTGCTCTACCGCCATGCCGCGGTGCTGTCGGTGGCGGTGGTCGCCGCGCCCGACCCGAAGTGGGGCGAGGTGCCCTGCGCCTTCGTCGAGCTGAAGGAGGGGGCGCAGGCGACGGAGGCGGAAATCGTCGACTTTTGCCGCGAGCGCATGGCGCGCTTCAAGGTGCCGAAGAAGGTGGTGTTCGGGCCGCTGCCGAAGACGTCCACCGGTAAGATCCAGAAATTCGTCCTGCGCGAGAAGGCCAAATCGACGCAGGCCATCGACTAAGGAGCTGAAACAATGAGTGCCGTCATGCAATCCTCGAACGAGCCCCTGCTGCTGCGCAGCGACGACCATGGCGTGGCCACGCTCACGCTGAACCGCGCCAGCCAGTTCAATTCCCTTTCCGACGGGCTGATCGACGCGCTGCAGGCGGCGCTCGACGCCATCGCCACGGACACGTCGGTGCGCGTCGTCGTGCTGGCCGGCGCCGGCAAGGCCTTCTGCGCCGGCCACGACCTGAAGGAGATGCGCTCGCATCCGGACAAGGCCTACCAGCAGGCGCTGTTCAGGAAGTGTGGCAGGATGATGTTGAAGCTGGTCGAGCTGCCGCAGCCGGTGATCGCGCGGGTGCACGGCATGGCGGTGGCGGCCGGCTGCCAGCTGGTCGCCATGTGCGACCTGGCGGTGGCGGCGGACACGGTGAAGTTTGCCGTCTCCGGCGTGAATCTCGGCCTGTTCTGCAGCACGCCCGCCGTTCCCCTGTCGCGCAACCTGCCGCGCAAGCAGGCCTTCGAGATGCTGGTGACCGGTGAATTCATGGACGCGCAAACGGCTCTGTCGCGCGGCCTGGTGAACCGCGTGGTGCCGGCCGACCAGTTGGATGCCGGGGTCAAGAAGCTGACCGATTCGATCCTCGCCAAGTCGCCGGCGGCAGTGGCGATGGGCAAGCAGGCCTTCTACCGGCAGATCGAGATGGGCCTGGACGGCGCCTACCAGCTGGCGGCCGAGACCATGGCCTGCAACATGATGGCCGAGGATGCGCAGGGCGGCATCGATGCCTTCATCGGCAAGCAGCCGATGCCGCAGTGGAAAGGGAAGTAGCAGGGCCTGGGGATTCCGGTTATCATGAATTTTCATACATAAAATAACTGCCGGCAGGCAGAGGGTGGAGTGGCAGAGGACTACATTCTCGAGACAAGAAACCTCGTCAAGGAATTCAAGGGTTTTGTCGCCGTCAACGATGTCAGCCTGAAGGTCAGGCGCGGGCATATCCATGCGCTGATCGGCCCGAACGGCGCCGGCAAGACGACCGTCTTCAACCTGCTGACCAAGTTTCTCGGCCCGACCCGCGGCAGCATCCATTTCAACGGCAAGGACATCACGCCGGAGCATTCGGCGCAGATCGCCCGCCGGGGCATCGTTCGTTCCTTCCAGATTTCCGCGGTCTTTCCGCACTTGACCGTGCTGGAGAACGTGCGCATCGCCCTGCAGCGCAAGCTCGGCATCTCCTTCCAGTTCTGGCGCTCCGAGCGGACGCTGGATGCCCTCAACGGGCGCGCCCTGGAATTGCTCGCGCAAGTCGGACTGGAATCCTTCGCCGGCATGGTTGCCGTCGAATTGCCCTATGGCCGCAAGCGCGCGCTGGAGATCGCCACCACGCTGGCGCTGGAACCCGAACTGATGCTGCTCGACGAGCCGACCCAGGGGATGGGCCACGAGGACGTCGACCTGGTGCGGGACCTCATCAAGAAGGTCTCGGCCAACCGTACCGTGCTGATGGTGGAGCACAACATGGGCGTGGTGGCGGGCATCTCCGACACGATCACCGTGCTGGCGCGCGGTGCCGTGCTGGCGGAGGGGCCCTATGCCGAGGTGTCGAGGAATCCGCTGGTGGTCGAAGCCTACATGGGCAGCGCACATTGATGGCGTCGACCGAATACCTGCGCGTCACCGACCTGCATGCCTTCTACGGCGAGTCACACATCCTGCACGGCATGGATTTCCGCGTAAACAGCGGTGAATGCGTCACCCTGCTGGGGCGCAACGGCGCCGGCCGCACCACCACGCTGAAGGCCATCCTCGGCCTGACCGGCAGGCGCACCGGCTCGGTGATGCTCAACGGCCGCGAGGTGATCGGATGGCCGACCCACCGCATCGCCCACCTGGGCGTCGGCTATTGCCCGGAAGAGCGCGGCATCTATGCCAGCCTGTCGACCGAGGAGAACCTGGTGCTGCCGCCCCAGGTCGGCAGCGGCGGCATGCCGGTCGAGGAGATCTACCGCATGTTCCCCAACCTGGAGGAACGCCGGAAGAGCCAGGGCTCGCGGCTGTCCGGCGGCGAGCAGCAGATGCTGGCAATGGCCCGCATCCTGCGCTCCGGCGCGCGGCTGCTCCTGCTCGACGAGATCTCCGAGGGCCTGGCGCCGGTCATCGTGCAGAAGCTGGCCGAGGTCATCCGCAGCCTCAAGGAGAAGGGCTTTACCATCATCCTGGTGGAACAGAATTTCCGCTTCGCCGCGCCGCTGGCCGACCGCATGTACATCGTCGAGCACGGGCGCATCGTGGCGGAGATCGGCAAGGACGAACTGGAAATGAAGCAGGCGTTGTTGCATGAGTATCTCGGGGTTTAACTGACAAAGAGGAGAGACAAATGAAACGCAAATTGATCGGCGCCCTGGTCGGCGCCGCAGCGATGTCCCTGGCGGCCGGCCAGGCAGTTGCCCAGAAGGCAGGGGCGAAGGTATCCGGCGACATGGTGAAAATTGGCGTCCTCACGGACATGTCCGGCGTCTATTCCGACCTGGGCGGGCAGGGGTCGGTGACGGCCGCGCAGATGGCCATCGACGACTTCAAGGCCCAGGCCAAGCCGGCCTGGAAGATCGAGCTGGTGTATGCCGACCACCAGAACAAGGCAGACGTCGGCTCCAACAAGGCACGCGAGTGGTACGACACGCAGGGCGTGGACATGATCACCGATGCCCTCAATTCCGCGGTGGCGCTGGCTGTATCGAAGGTGACGCTGGAGAAAAAGCGCATCCTGATCGATACCGGCGCGGCGTCGACACGGCTGACCAACGAGGACTGCTCGCCGAATACGGTGCACTACGTCTATGACACCTACGCCCTGGCCAACGGTCCGGGCAAGGCCGTCACCAAGCAGGGCAAGGACAGCTGGTTCTTCCTCACCGCCGATTATGCCTTCGGCCATTCGCTGGAAAAGGACACGTCCGACGCGGTGAAGGCCAGCGGCGGCAAGGTGGTCGGCGCCGTGCGCCATCCGCTCAACGCCTCCGACTTCTCCTCCTTCCTGCTGCAGGCGCAGTCGTCGAAGGCGAAGGTGGTCGGCCTGGCCAATGCCGGCGGCGACACCATCAACTCGATCAAGGCAGCCAACGAGTTCGGCCTGACCAAGAACCAGACCATCGTCGGCCTGCTGACTACCATCATCGACATCCACGCGCTGGGCCTGCCGACCACCCAGGGCATGATGTTTACCGAGGGCTTCTACTGGAACCTCAACAACGAGACGCGCGAGTGGAGCCGGCGCTTCTTCGGCAAGCACAAGAAGATGCCGTCGATGCTGCATGCCGGCACCTATTCCGCCGTGATGACCTACCTCAAGGCGGTGCAGGCGACGGGGACCGACGAGGCGGACGCGGTGATGAAGCAGCTCAAGGCGACGACCATCAACGACATGTTCGCCAAGGGCGGCAAGGTCCGCGCGGACGGCCGCATGGTGCACGACATGTATCTGGTCGAGGTGAAGAAGCCGGCCGAATCGAAGGAACCGTGGGACTACTACCACATCAAGGCAGTCATCCCGGCCAACGAGGCCTTCCAGCCGATGTCGCTGTCGCGCTGTCCGCTGGTGAAGAAATAAGCTGAGGGTATCCGAGCGTGTCGGAGATCTTCGGCATCCCCATCCAGGCCTTCATGGGGCAACTCATGCTGGGCCTGGTGAATGGCTCGTTCTACGCCACGTTGAGCCTGGGGCTGGCCGTCATCTTCGGCATGCTCAACATCATCAATTTCGCCCACGGCGCGCTCTACATGGCCGGGGCGATGCTGGCCTGGATGGGGCTGAACTACTTCGGCATCGGTTACTGGTGGTCGCTGCTGCTGGCGCCGCTCGGCGTCGGCGCCGTCGGGGTGATCATCGAGCGCAGCATGCTGAAGTGGCTGTACAAGCTCGACCATCTTTACGGCCTGCTGCTCACTTTCGGCCTGGCGCTGATCCTCGAAGGCCTGTTCCGCGACCTCTACGGCGTTTCCGGCCTGCCGTATTCGATTCCGGAAGAATTCGCCGGCGCCTACAACCTCGGTTTCATGTTCCTGCCCAAATACCGGGCGTGGGTGATCCTCGCCTCGCTGGTGGTGTGCCTGGCCACCTGGTTCGTCATCGAGAAGACGCGGCTCGGCGCCTACCTGCGCGCGGCGACGGAGAATCCCAGGCTCACCCAGGCTTTCGGCATCAACGTGCCGCTGATGGTGATGCTGACCTACGGCTTCGGCGTGGCGCTGGCCGGCTTCGCCGGTGTGCTGGCGGCGCCGGCGATGCAGATCAGCCCGCTGATGGGCTCCAACCTGATCATCGTCGTTTTTGCCGTGGTGGTGATCGGCGGCATGGGCTCCATCCTCGGGTCCATCGTCACCGGCCTCGGCCTCGGCCTGATCGAGGGCCTGACCAAGGTGTTCTACCCCGAAGCCTCCTCGACGGTGGTCTTCATCATCATGGCCATCGTGCTGCTGGTGCGGCCGGCCGGTCTGTTCGGGAGAGAGAAGTGAACCGTCAGCTCGTCGGCTACGGCCTCCTGCTGGCGCTCATGCTGGTGGCGCCGACGCTGGTCTACCCGGTGCTGGTGATGAAGATCCTCTGCTTCGCGCTGTTCGCCTGCGCCTTCAACCTGCTGATCGGGTACACCGGCCTGCTTTCCTTCGGTCATGCCGTATTCCTCGGCACCGCCGGCTATGTCGCCGGGCACAGCATCAAGGTGTGGGGCTTCCCGCCGGAGATCGGCCTGATCTTTGCCGCGCTGGCCGCTGCGGCCCTTGGCTGGGTGATCGGCAGCCTGGCCATCCGCCGTTCCGGCATCTACTTCGCCATGATTACCCTGGCGCTGGCGCAGATGATGTATTTCTTCTTCCTGCAGGCGCCGTTCACCGGCGGCGAGGACGGATTGCAGGATGTGCCGCGCGGCAAGCTTCTTGGGATCATCGATCTGGCCGACGATTTCAACCTGTACTACTTCGTCCTGGCCATCTTCATCTTCGCCTTCTGGCTGATCCACCGCACCATCCATTCCCCGTTCGGCCAGGTGCTGAAGGCCATTCGCGAGAACGAGGCGCGCGCCATTTCGCTCGGCTACGACGTGGCGAAGTACAAACTGCTGGCTTTCGTGCTTTCCGCCGGCCTGGCCGGCCTGGCCGGCGCTACCAAGACCCTGGTATTCCGTTTCGCCACCCTGACCGATGCCCACTGGCACACCTCGGGCGAGGTGGTGCTGATGACGCTGCTCGGCGGCATGGGCACGGTGTTCGGCCCGGTGGTCGGCGCCGCCACCATCGTCACCCTGCAGAACGAGCTGGCCGACAAGGTCGGCTCGCTCGTCACCGTCATCATGGGCGCGATCTTCGTCGTCTGCGTGCTGGCCTTCCGCCGCGGCATCGTCGGCGAACTGGGGGCGCTCTACAAGCGGATCACCGGAAACCGCTGAGCGGTGATCCGGCCGTCACGCGGGCTGGCAGGGTCATCAGCCTGAAAGTTGGCGAAAGGCGTGGGCGGCGATCATCCCTTCCTCGTTGGTCGGTATCACCCATGCGGAAACGCGGCTCCTGGCGCTGCTGATGCGCGGCCCCCCTTGCGCGTTCGACGCCGCGTCCGCTTCCACGCCCAGCCATTCCGCATCGCGCATGATCCTTTCCCGGATGACGGCGGCGTTTTCGCCGACGCCTGCGGTAAACACCAGGGCGTCGAGGCCTCCGAGCGCCGCAGCCAGCGAGCCCAGCTCGCGGCGGATGCGATAGCAATACATGTCCACGGCGAGTTTCGCCCTCGGGGAATCGCTGCCGAGCAGGGTGCGCATGTCGCTCGACAGGCCTGACACGCCGAGCAGGCCGGACTGGTTATAGAGGAGCTTCTCGATGGCGCGAGCATCCATGCCGCGCTGGTCCATCAGATACAGCACCACGCCGGGATCCAGGCTGCCGGTACGCGTTCCCATCATCAGCCCTTCGACGGCAGTGAAGCCCATGCTGCTGGCGATGCTCGTGCAGTTGTCCAGGGCGCACATGCTGGACCCGTTGCCAAGATGCAGCACGACGGTCTTGCCGCGGGCGGCGCGCTCGTCATGGCGGGGGAGGACCGAGGCGATGTATTCGTAGGAGAGCCCGTGAAAGCCGTAGCGCCTCACACCGGCCTCGAAGAATTCCTCAGGCAGCGAAAACCGCTGTACGAGCTCGGCATTGCTGCGGTGGAAGGCGGTATCGAAGCAGGCGACCTGCGGGGTATCCGGCGCACGTTCCATCAGCATCCGGATCGGCGCAAGGTTATGGGGCTGGTGCAGCGGGGCGAGTGGGACGAGGTGCTCGAGCCTGTCGAGCACGGCGTTGTCCACGCGAACCGGCGCGGCGTATTCCGCGCCCCCGTGCACGACGCGGTGCCCCACCCCGTCAAGACCATCGCCTGCAAGCACCTCGCGCAGGAAGCCGCGCAGGTGGTCAAGACCGCCTTCGTGGCCCAGGGGAGCGCCCTCTCCCCAGGACTTTTCACTGACAATGGTGCCTGAGCGATCCCTGGCGATGAAGTGCGGAGCGTTGTAGAGGCCTTCCACCTGCCCCTTGTACGACAGTTGCAGCGAATTTTCGCTGCCGGGGCTTTCGCGAAACAGCGAAAACTTGATGCTCGATGAACCTGCGTTGAGGACTGCGATGACTCTGGCCATTCAGACACCCCTATATCAAACCCGAATCATTCTAAAGCCGGGGCAACGGCATGTCGAGGCAGGGCAGGTGAAGTGACGTATCAGCGCGCAATCCGGTCGGCGATCCAGCGCTTCATCTCGTCCATGTCGGCATCGAACCTGCCGCAACTCATCAGGCTCAGGCCGAACACGTAGGCGTAGAGCAGCAGGCTGCGGCTGGAAGCCTCCAATGGTGGCATGCCGCGCGCCTCGAAGCCCTTGCGGCCGAATTCCAGCCGGGCGGCGTCGACTTCTTCCACCACCGCGGCAGCCATAGCATCGCGTCGCGCCCAGTCGCGCATGGCGATCTCGATCAGCATGCCCTTGCGGTTGCGGTTGGCGCTGTAGACCTCGATGACGTGGTAGGCGCGCGGCAGTTCCTCGCCGGGCACGGCGCGCGTCTGCTTCTGGATGTCGCGGATGCGGCCGTCCTTCCAGGTTTCCAGCACGGCGTCGAGAAGATCACGACGGTCCTTG
>CAJPFL010000124.1 GCA_905339315.1 Rhodocyclaceae bacterium | reverse complement strand
GACGATTTCGGCGCCGGCATGTGCTCCTTCGCCTACCTGAAGCACCTGCCGGTGGACTACGTCAAGATCGACGGCGCCTTCGTGCGCGACATGTTCGCCGAGCCGATGAACCTCGAGGTGGTTTCCGCCATCAACAACATCGCCCACTCGCTCGGCATGCAGACCATCGCCGAGTTCGTCGAAACCGAGGGCACGCTCGACCGCCTGCGCGAGATGGGCGTCGACTACGCCCAGGGCCACGCCCTGGGACGTCCTTTCTACTTCAGCTAGCCTGCGCCGGGCCGCCCCAAGCGGGCTACGTCGTTTACGTGGAGCGAAGCGAACCGCCGTCATCCCCTTCCTCGGGAAGGGGGCGGGGGGAAGGCCCTAAACCAATCCCTCGAAGGGCTGTACATCCACCGCTTCGCCCGGCTCGACGTTGCCGCGCTCCGGCTCGACGACGATGAGGCAGTTGGCCTCCGACATCGAGCGCAGCACGCCCGATCCCTGGGAAGCGGTGGCGCGCACTTTCCACTCGCCGTTTTCATGGAAGAGAACGCCGCGCTGGAACTCGCTGCGGCCGGGACGCTTCTTCAGCGGCGTGACGCAGGGCACGCGGAAGCGCGGCAGCGGCGCGACCGGCGCGACGCCGGAGAGCTTGAGCAGGGCGTCGCGCACGAAGGCGTAAAAGGTCACCATCACCGCCACCGGGTTGCCCGGCAGGCCGAACAGCCAGGCCGCATCGGCGTCGCTGCCGATCCGGCCGAAGGCCATCGGCCGGCCTGGTCGCATGGCGATCTTCCAGAACGCCACCTCGCCCAGCTTGGCCATCAGGCCGCGGATGAAGTCCGCCTCGCCGACGGAGACGCCGCCGCTGGTGATGATGGCGTCGGCCCGGGTCGCCGCCTCGCGGAAGGCGGCCTCGATCGCCGCCGGATCGTCGCGCACCACACCGAGGTCGACGATCTCGCAGCCGAGGCGCGCCAGCATGCCGTGGAGGGTGTAGCGGTTGCTGTCGTACACCTCGCCATCCTTCAGCGGCGTGCCGATCGAGCACAGCTCGTCGCCGGTGGAGAAGAAGGCGACGCGCAGCCGGCGCCGCACCATCACCTCGCCCAGCCCGAGCGAGGCAATCAGGCCGAGCTCGGCCGGGCGCAGCAGTTTGCCGGCGCGGATCGCCGGCGTGCCGGCGCGCAGGTCCTCGCCGGCGCGGCGGATGTTCTGGCCCAGGCGCTGCCTTGGCGGAACGGCCACGCGATCGTTCTCGGCCTGCACCGTCTCCTGGATCACCACGGTGTCGGCGCCTGCGGGAATCACGCCGCCGGTCATGATGCGCACGCATTCGCCCGGCCCGATGCCGCCGTCGAAGGCGCGCCCGGCGAAGGTGGTGCCGGCGAGCCGCAGCACGGTTTCGCCCTCTGCCGCGAGGTCGGCGAAGCGCACGGCATAGCCGTCCATGGCGGAATTGTCGTGGCCGGGCACGTTCATCGGCGAAATGACGTCCTCGGCGAGGACGCGGCCGAGCGCCTCGCGCACGGCGACGTGCGCGCTGCCATCCACCGGCGCGATCAGGTCGAGGATGATGCGCCGCGCAGCCTCGACGCCGAGCGACTCGGGATCGTAGTCGTCGGCGCAGGAGATCCTGTTCAGCAGGGAATTCATGTTTCGAGTTGGTTCAGTTCGTCGAGCGTGTTGATGTTGGCGAAGGCGGCTTCATCCGCGAAGGGCACTTCGGCCACCTTCAGCGCCGCGTACCAGGCGTCGACCTTGCGGCCGCCCGCCTCGAGGAAGGCTGTCAGGCCGTCCAGCACTTCGCGCCGCACCAGGCAGAATACCGGATGCGGCTGCGTTCCGGTCTGCGCCACGGCGAGATCGGCGCCGGCGGCCTCCAGCGCCGCGCGCAGGCGCGCGACCAGGTCCTCCGGCAGGAAGGGCGAATCGCAAGGGGCAGTGACCAGCAGCGGCGTCTCGCAGGCGAGCAGCCCGGTGTGCAGGCCGGCCAGCGGTCCGGCGAAGCCGGCGATGCGGTCGGGCACCACCGGGTAGCCGAAGGCGGCGTAGGCCTCCTGGTTCTGGTTGGCGTTGATCAGCAGGGCGTCCACCTGCGGTGCCAGGCGCTCGATGGCCCAGGCCGCCATCGGCTTGCCGCGGAAGGGCTGCAGGCCCTTGTCGCGTCCGCCCATGCGGCGGCCGAGGCCGCCGGCGAGGATCAGGCCGGTGATCGTCATGCGACAGGGGTGGCGCTTCCGGCAAACCGCTCCGCGCCGGTGAACAGCAGGTAATGCCTGCCCTGGGCGCGGCCGATCATGGTCATGCCGACGCGGCGCGCCAGGTCGTAGCCCATCTGCGTCAGCCCCGAGCGCGAGACGAGGAAGGGAATGCCCATCTGTGCCGTCTTGATGACCATTTCCGAGGTGAGCCGGCCGGTGGTGTAGAAGATCTTGTCGCCGCCGTCGAGGCCTTCCAGCCACATCCGTCCGGCGATGGCATCCACCGCGTTGTGGCGGCCGATGTCCTCGACGAACATCAGCACCTCGGCGCCGCGCGCCAGGGCGCAGCCATGCACGGCGCCGGCCTGCTTGTAGATCGACTCGTGGTGGCGCACCGCGTCGAGCAGGCCGTGGAGGGTGGCCTCGTCGAGGCGGCCCTCGGCGGGCAGCGAGACCCTGTCGATCTCTTCCAGCAGGTCGCCGAACATCGTGCCCTGGCCGCAGCCGGTGGTGACGGTGCGCCGGCCCATGCGTTCGTCGAGGTCGTCGGCGGAGCGAGTGGTGGTGACGGCCACCGAATCCGTCTCCCAGTCGACCTGCACGGCGGCGATGTCCTCCAGCCGTTCGACCAGGCGCTGGTTGCGCAGGTAGCCGATGGCCAGTGCTTCCGGCGCGCCGCCGAGCGTCATCAGCGTCACGATCTCGCGTTTGTCGAGGTACAGCGTCAGCGGATGTTCGCCGGCGATCTGCGTCGGCACCGTCTCGCCGCGCTCGTTGATGGCGACGATGGTGAGGGTGGCCGGGCGGGCGGCGTCGGTGAGGAGCGGGCGGTACGACACGAGGGTTCAGCCCCCCGTCATCGACATGAAGCGGACGACCTTCGGGTCCTGCATCTGTTCGTTGAAGTCGTGGCCCTTCGGCTTGATGCCCATCGAGTCGATGATGGCCTGGCGCAGCGGCGCGTCGTCGCCGGGGTGGGCGCGCAGCACCGGCATCAGGGGCAGGGCGTCGTTCTGGCCGAGGCAGGGATACAGCTCGCCCTTGCAGGTGATGCGCACGCGGTTGCAGCTGTCGCAGAAGTTGTGCGAGTGGGGCGAGATGAAACCGACCTTGCTGCGCGTGCCGGGAATGCGCCAGTAGCGCGCCGGCCCGCCGGTGGTCTCGGCCGAGCCGACCAGATCGAAGTGCGGGCGCAGCAGCGCCAGGGCGTCGTCGGAGCTGAAATAGGTGTCGGCGCGCGGATGGTCCACCGTGCCGAGCGGCATCTCCTCGATGAAGGAGAGGTCGATGCCCTTGTCCACGGCGAAGCGCACCAGCCCGACGAACTCGTCGTCGTTCACGCCGCGCATCATCACCGTGTTGAGCTTGATGCCGGCGAAGCCGGCGGCAATCGCCGCGTCGATGCCGCGCAGCACCTTGCCGAGCTCGCCGACGCGGGTGATCGACTTGAAGCGGTCGGCGCGCAAGGTGTCGAGGCTGATGTTCACGCGCTTCACGCCCGCCTCGCGCATTTCGGCGGCGTAGCGCTCGAGCTGCGAGCCGTTGCTGGTGACCACCAGTTCCTTCAGGCCCTCCAGGCGGGCGGCCTCGCGCATCAGCCACAGGGCGTTGCGGCGCACCAGCGGTTCGCCGCCGGTGATACGCACCTTGGTCACCCCCATGGCGACGAACGTGCGGATGACGCGCAGGCATTCCTCCAGGCTCAGCAGGTGGTCGCGCGGCAGGAACTCCATCTCCTCCGCCATGCAGTAGAAGCAGCGGAAGTCGCAGCGGTCGGTGATCGACAGGCGGATGTAGGTAATGTGGCGGCCGTACTTGTCCACCAGCGTGCCGGGGGCATGGCTGGAGGTGGCCGGCGTCGTCGGCGGCACGAACTGCTCGAGGCCGGACGGAACCGATTCGGGATTCAGGGATTCGTTGCGCATGGCTGACTCAAATCTGAGGATTCAACTTTCCGCCAAATCGGCAGCTTGTGCAAGCCCTCAGGTCAAAAACGAAACCCTTTCATTTACATGGGGATAAATCGGTTGCCTGCAGGACAGGGCGACCGCGGTGGCGTTTCCTGGATCCGATCCCGGTCGATTGATTGCAGGGGGGCATCGGACACTTGTATGCATATTCAAAAGTGCCATAATGCGCGTATAACAAACATTGATGTTGCAGCAGGCAGTTGCAATCAATCAGGTCGCAAGGCCACCACAAGAGGAGGGTTCAACGTGCAAGTCAACAGGCGGCAGTTCTTCAAGATCTGCTCCGCCGGGCTAGGGGGATCCAGCATCGCCATGCTGGGCTACTCCCCCACGGCTGCCCTGGCGGAAGTCAGAGACTACAAGCTCGCCCGCGCCACCGAGACGCGGAACATGTGTCCGTACTGCTCGGTGAGCTGCGGCGTCCTGGCCTATTCGATCGGCGACAAGTCGAAGAATGCCAAGGCCGAGATCATCCACATGGAAGGCGACCCGGACAACCCCGTCAATCGCGGCACGTTGTGCCCGAAGGGCGCCGGCCTGCTCGACATGGTGCACAGCCCGAACCGCCTGAAGTATCCGGAAGTGCGCGAGGCCGGCTCGAACGAATGGAAGCGCATTTCCTGGGACGAGGCCATCACGCGCATCACGAAGCACATGAAGGCGGACCGCGACGCGAACTTCATCGAGAAGAACGCCGAAGGCACCACGGTCAACCGCTGGAACACCTTCGGTTTCCTGGCGAGTTCTGCGGCGGCCAACGAGCCCGGTTATCTGACATCGAAGGTTCTGCGCGGATTAGGAGTCGTAGCGCTCGACACCCAAGCACGCATCTGACACGCCCCCACGGTATCCAGTCTGGGTCCGACATTTGGGCGTGGTGCGATGACCAACCATTGGGTTGACATCAAGAACGCCGATCTCGTAGTCATCATGGGCGGCAATGCCGCCGAGGCCCACCCCTGCGGCTTCAAGTGGGTGGTGGAAGCCAAGAAGGAGCGCAAGGCCAGGCTGGTCGTCGTCGATCCGCGCTTCACGCGCTCGGCCGCGGTTTCGGATTTCTACGCGCCGATCCGCGCCGGCACCGACATCGCCTTCCTCGGCGGCGTCATCAATTACCTGCTGAGCAACGACAAGATCCACCACGACTACGTCAGGAACTATACCAACGCCGCGTTCCTCATCGACGAGGGCTTCAAGCTGGAGGATGGTCTGTTCTCCGGCTACAACGCCGAGAAGCGCAGCTATGACAAGGCCACCTGGCAGTACCAGAAGGACAAGGAAGGCTATGCCATGGTCGACGAGACCCTGCAGAGCCCGAACTGCGTTTTCCAGCTGATGAAGAAGCACTACTCCCGCTACACGCCGGAACTGGTGAGCAGGGTCACCGGCACGCCGAAGGAGGATTTCCTCAAGATCTGCGGCATGATGGCGGAGACGGCGGCGCCCAACAAGACCATGACGGTGCTCTACGCGCTCGGCTGGACGGAACATACCGTGGGTTCGCAGAACATCCGCACCATGGCCATGATCCAGCTCCTGCTCGGCAACATGGGCATGGCGGGCGGCGGCATCAACGCGCTGCGCGGCCACGCCAACGTGCAGGGCATCACCGACATGTGCCTTTACTCCGAGGTGCTGCCGGGCTACCTGTCGGCGCCGACCGATGCCGACAAGACGCGCGACGAGTACCTCGCCAAGCGCACGCCGAAGGCCCTGCGGCCGAACCAGATGAACTTCCCGCAGAACTTCCCGAAGTGGTTCACCAGCCTGATGAAGGCCTTCTACGGCAGCGCCGCCACCAAGGAAAACGGCTTCTGCTACGACTGGGTGCCGAAGAAGGATGGCGCCTACGACGCCATGGCGATCTTCGAGCGCATGCACCAGGGCAAGATGACCGGCTTCGTCTGCCAGGGCTTCAACCCGCTGGCCTCGCTTGCCAACAAGCGCAAGGTGGGCGACGCGCTGGCCAAGCTGAAGTACCTGGTCATCATCGATCCGCTGGCCACCGACACTTCGGAGTTCTGGAAGAACCACGGCGAGTTCAACGACGTCGATGCGTCGAAGATCCCGACCGAGGTGTTCCGCCTGCCGGCGAACCTGTTCGCCGAGGACGCGGGCAGCTTCACCAACTCCGGCCGCGTCGTGCAGTGGCACTGGAAGGCGGCCGACGGTCCGGGCGAATCCAAGGGCGACTCCGAGATCATGGCGGCGCTGTTCCTCAGGCTGAAGGAGATGTACGCCAAGGACGGCGGCAAGTTCCCCGATGCCATCCTCAACCTCGCCTGGCCCTACCGCATCCCGGCCAAGCCGGCGCCGGAGGAACTCCTCATGGAGATCTCCGGCAAGGCCCTCGCCGACGTCACCGATCCGAAGGACCCGACCAAGGTGCTGGTCAAGGCCGGCGACCAGGTGCCCGGCTTCGCCATGCTGCGCGACGACGGCTCCACCTCCTGCGGCAACTGGATCTACGGCGGTTCCTGGTCGCAGGCCGGCAACCTCACCGCGCGGCGCGACGCCTCCGATCCGTCCGGCCTCGGCCAGACGCTCAACTGGGGCTTCGCCTGGCCGGCCAACCGGCGCATCCTCTACAACCGCGCCTCGGCCGACCTCGCCGGCAAGCCGTGGGATCCGAAACGCACGGTGATGAAGTGGACCGGCACGGCCTGGGGCGGCAACGACATCCCCGACATGCGGCCGAACGCCGCGCCGGAGGAGCACGTCATGCCGTTCATCATGGCGCCGGAAGGGGTGGCGCGGCTGTTCTCGCCGATCATGGCCGACGGCCCGTTCCCCGAGCACTACGAGCCGTTCGAGTCGCCGCTCGACAACAACCCCTTCCACCCAGGCAACGCGAAGGCGAAGAGCAACCCGGCGGCGCGGGTGTTCAAGAGCGACATGGACAGCTTCGGCACGGCCAAGGACTTCCCCTTCGTCGCGACCACCTACCGCCTGGTCGAGCACTTCCACTTCTGGACCAAGCACGCCCACATCAACGCCGTGCTGCAGCCCGAGCACTTCGTCGAGATCGGCGAGGAACTGGCGAAGGAGAAGGGCATCAAGGCCGGCGACAAGGTGAAGGTGCGCAGCAACCGCGGCCACATCAAGGCGGTGGCGGTGGTGACCAAGCGCATCCGCACCCTGGACGTCGACGGCAAGAAGGTGCACACCATCGGCATCCCGCTGCACTTCGGCTTCAAGGGGTTGACCAAGCCCGGCTATATCACCAACACCCTGACGCCGTTCGTCGGCGACGCCAATTCGCAGACGCCGGAATACAAGGCGTTCCTGGTCAACATCGAGAAAGCCTGAGGGAGGAACCATGGCACTGCAATCGCTAGACATCAAGCAGCGCTCGGCCACCACCACCCCGGCGCCCTCGGTGCGCCAGACCACGGAGGTGGCGAAGCTGATCGACGTATCCGCCTGCATCGGCTGCAAGGCCTGCCAGGCGGCTTGCATGGAGTGGAACGACATCCGCGACGAGGTCGGCATCAACACCGGGGTGTACGACAACCCCGTCGACCTGACGGCCAAGTCGTGGACCGTGATGCGCTTCGCCGAGGTGGAGGAGGGCGGCAGGCTGCAGTGGCTGATCCGCAAGGACGGCTGCATGCACTGCGCCGATCCGGGCTGCCTCAAGGCCTGCCCGGCGCCGGGCGCCATCGTCCAGTACGCCAACGGGGTGGTGGACTTCCACCAGGAGAACTGCATCGGCTGCGGCTACTGCGTCACCGGCTGCCCCTTCAACGTCCCGCGCATCTCGAAGGACGACGGCAAGGCCTACAAGTGCTCGCTGTGCTCCGACCGGGTGGCGGTGGGACAGGCCCCGGCCTGCGCCAAGGCCTGCCCGACCGGCGCCATCCAGTACGGCTCCAAGTCGGACATGAAGGACTACGCGGCCAAGCGCATCGCCGACCTGAATGAGCGCGGCTTCGCCAAGGCCGGGTTGTACGATCCCGCCGGGGTGGGCGGCACCCACGTCATGTACGTCCTGCACCACGCCGACCGGCCGCAGCTGTACAACGGCCTGCCGGCGGACCCGGGCATCAGCCCGCTGGTGTCGCTGTGGAAGGGCTTCGCCAAGCCGCTGGCCTCGCTGGCCATCGGCGCGGTGGCGCTGGGCAGCCTGTTCCACTACGTCATGAAGGGCCCCAACGAAGTGTCGAAAGACATGGAGAAGGAAGTGGAGAAGGAGACCGAGCAATGATCCGAGATCCGAAAGACCTGCAACGCTACACCCCGCAGGAGCGGGCCAACCACTGGGTGGTGGGGATCAGCTTCATCCTCCTCGCCCTCTCGGGACTGGCCTTCTTCCATCCGGCGTTCTATCCGCTGTCCTACCTGTTCGGCGGCGGCACCTGGGCGCGCATCCTGCATCCCTACATCGGCGTCTTCATGGCGTTCTTCTTCGTGCTGATGTTCCTGCGCTTCAGGATGCTCAACGTCATGACGAAGACCGACAAGGAGTGGCTCTCCCGCGTCGGCGAGATGGTGGACGGCGACGACCACAACATGCCCGAGCAGGGCAAGTACAACGGCGGCCAGAAGGCGATGTTCTGGGCGTCGGTGGTCTGCATGGTGCTGCTCCTCGTCTCGGGCGTGCTGATCTGGCAGGCGCAGTTCTCGCCGCCGATCGGCCTGGTGCGCCTCGGCGCCGTGGTGCACGCGGTGGCGGCCGTGGCGATGATCGCGCTGATCCTCATCCACGCCTATGCCGCCATCTGGGTGAAGGGCACCATCCGCGCCATGTGGTACGGCACGGTCACCCGCGCTTGGGCCAAGCAGCACCACCGCGCCTGGTACCGCGAGGTGACCGGCAAGTAATCTTCCTGCGGTTCGATACGGCGCTGCGCGCCTACTCACCGCGAACGGTTCCGGCCGTTCGCCCTGAGTAGCCCGCGCAGCGGGCGTATCGAAGGGCAATACAACATGACCACACTCCTAGAACCCGGACAGATTCCCCACGCCAGCGGCGAGCCGCCGCGCGTCCTGACGGCCGATGCGAAAGACGTCTTCGCCCATCGCGCGCGGCGCTTCGCGCAGCTGGCCGAAGGCCATCCCCTCGGCGACTACCTGCGCTTCATGGGCCGCCTCGCGCAGGCCCAGCAGCGCGCCCTCGACGCCATGCCCGCCGTGCCCGTGCCCGACGACGCGGCGCAAAGTCAGTCCCGCCAGCACGCCATGCCGCCCGTTCCGGCGCAGTCGTGGCCGCGCGATCCGGCCTGGCGCAAGGCGCTGCGCGCCATCCTCGACGAGGTCGCCCCCGCGGCGAGCGCAACCGCCACCGCCACCCTGGAGGCGATGGCCGGTCTCGACGATGCGGCGCTGGAAGCCCTCGCCGACCGCGTCCTGCGCACCGAACTCTACGGCGAGCAGGCCGACAAGCTGCCCTTCGTCGCCGCCGCCCTGCAGGCCTACTGGACGCGACTGGCGGTGCAGCTCGGCACTGCCGCGCTGCATCCGCTCGACGTTCCCGGCGTCTGCCCCTGCTGCGGCGCGCTGCCCTCGTTGAGCGTCATCGGGGCCAGCCCCGAGGTGCCGGGCCTGCGCTACCTGCACTGCTCGCTCTGCAATACGGAATGGAACGTGACCCGCGCCCAGTGCACCGCCTGCGATGCAGGCGAAAGCGCCGTCGCCTACCAGCACATCGAGGGCGACAAGGGCCTGGTGCAGGCCGAGACCTGCGATGTCTGCAAGTCCTACCTGAAGCTGATCCGCCGCGACAAGGATGCCGCCGCCGATCCGGTCGCCGACGACCTCGCCACGCTGGCCCTCGACATCCTCGTCGACGAATCCGGCTATTCCCGCAGCGGCCCCAACCTCCTGCTGGCGCCCGGCGGGGGGTAGAATGCCGCCATCCCCTTTCTGCCCGGTCCGGGTGAAAGCATGAACGAACTCTCGAAACTCCCGTCCGTCGACCGCCTGCTGTCCGAGGCGTCCCTGCATTCCCTCGTTTCCGGGCACGGCCACCGCGTCGTCAGCGATGCCGTGCGCGCCGAGCTCGCCGACGTGCGCGAATCAGTGAAGGCCGGCGCCGCGCTGCCGGCGACCGGCGCGCTCATCGCTGCGGTCGAACGTCGCGTCGAGCGCCACATGCGCCCGCACCTTCAGCCGGTGTTCAACCTCACCGGCACCGTGCTGCACACCAACCTCGGCCGCGCCGTGCTGCCCGAGTCCGTCGTCGACGCCATCGCGCGGGCGGCGCGCGCGCCCTGCGCCCTCGAATACGACCTCGAGACCGGCGGCCGCGGCGATCGCGACGACCTCGTCGAGGGCCTGCTGCGCGAGCTGACCGGCGCCGAGGCCGCCACGGTGGTGAACAACAACGCCGCGGCGGTGTTCCTGCTGCTCAACACCCTGGCGCAGCGGAAGGAAATCGTCGTCTCGCGCGGCGAACTGGTCGAGATCGGCGGCGCCTTCCGCGTGCCCGACATCATGCGTCGCGCCGGGGCGAAGCTGGTCGAGGTCGGCACCACCAACCGCACGCACCTGCGCGATTTCGACGAGGCCGTCGGCGCGAAGACGGCGATGGTGATGAAGGTGCACACCAGCAACTACGCCGTGCAGGGCTTCACCGCCGCCGTGGCGGAGGCCGAGCTGGCGCAGCTCGCCCACGCGCGCGGCGTGCCCTTCGTCGTCGACCTCGGCAGCGGCACGCTGGTGAACCTCGAGCAGTGGGGCCTGCCGCACGAGCCGACGCCGCGCGACTCCATCGAGGCCGGCGCCGACCTCGTCACCTTCTCCGGCGACAAGCTGCTCGGCGGGCCGCAGGCCGGCCTGCTGGTCGGCCGCCGCGAGCTGATCGCGAAGATCAAGAAGAACCCGCTCAAGCGTGCCTTGCGCGCCGGCAAGCTCACGCTGGCCGCGCTGGAAGCCACGCTGGCCCTCTACCGCGATCCCGGGCGCCTGCCGCAGCGTCTGGAGGCGCTGCGCCTGCTGACGCGCCCCGAAGCCGAGATCCGCGCCCAGGCCGAACGCCTGCTGCCGGCATGGCAGGCGGCGCTGGCGGGCTGGCCGCTCGACGCCTCGATCGCGCCGACGCTCTCGCAGATCGGCTCCGGTTCACTCCCGGTCGACCGCCTGCCCAGCGCTGCCCTCGTCGCGCGGCCGCGCGGCAGGCGCGCAGGGGTGCTGCACAAGCTGGAGGAGGCGCTGCGGCGCCTGACCACGCCCGTCATCGGCCACATCGCGGACGACACCCTGCGCCTCGACCTGCGCTGCCTGGATGTAAAGGAGGAGGGGGCGTTTGCGGCACAGCTTGCCTCGCTGGCCCGATGAGCTTCTGGTGCTACCTGCTGCGTTGTGCCGATGGTTCCTACTATGCAGGCCATACGGACAACCTCGAACATCGGATCGGACAGCACCAACAGGGCGGCATCGACGGGTATACGGCCAAGCGCCTGCCTGTCGAAATCGTCTGGTCGCAGGAATTCGTGACCCGCGAGGAGGCTTTGGCGGCGGAGCAGCAGGTCAAGGGCTGGAGCCGGAAGAAGAAGGAGGCGATGATTCGCGGGGAATGGCAGGAGGTGTCCAGATTGGCGAGGAAGGATTTTTCGAAGAGGGAAGCGAAATGAGTGTGGTTCGATACGGTGCTGCGCACCTACTCACCACGAACGGTTTCCTACACCCGTTCGCCCTGAGTAGCGCGAAGCGCGTATCGAAGGGTCGGCCCGTTCATGCTTCGATACGGCGGCGATGCCGCCTACTCAGCACGAACGGGACTGGCTATATCGCAGGCCAGTAAGACCATGATCATCGGCACCGCCGGACACATCGACCACGGCAAGACCACGCTGGTGAAGGCGTTGACCGGCGTGGATTGCGACCGCCTGAAGGAGGAGAAGGCGCGCGGCATCACGCTCGACCTCGGCTACGCCTATGCCGACGCGGGGCGCCTCGGCTTCGTCGACGTGCCCGGCCACGAGCGGCTGGTGCACAACATGCTGGCCGGCGCCACCGGCATCGACTTCGTGCTGCTGGTGGTGGCGGCCGACGACGGCCCGATGCCGCAGACGCGCGAGCACCTTGCCATCGTCGACCTGCTCGACCTGAAGCATGGCGCTGTGGCGCTGACCAAGGTCGACGCCGTCGCCCCCGAGCGGCGCGCGGCCGCGCGGGCGGAGATCGCCGCGCTGCTGGCCGGCTCCGCGCTGGAAGGCGCGCCGGTCTTCGAGTTGTCGGCCACCCAGGGCGAGGGTGTCGCTGCGCTCCAGCAGCATCTGCTGTCAGAAGCCAGCCAGCTTGCCGCGCGCGCCACGGCGGGCGGCTTTCGCCACGCCATCGACCGCTGCTTCACCCTGCAGGGCGTCGGCCTGGTGGTGACCGGCACCGCCTTCTCCGGCAAGATCTCCGTCGGCGATGCGGTGACGATCACGCCGCCCGGCCTCACCGCCCGCGTGCGCGGCATCCACGCCCAGGACCGCAACGCGCAATCGGGCGGGGCGGGCGAGCGCCTGGCGCTGAACCTCGCCGGCGACTTCGGCAAGGAGGACCTCGCGCGCGGCATGTGGGTCGTCGACCCGGTCCTGCATGCGCCGATTACCCGCTTCCACGTCCGCCTGCGCGTGCCAGGCTCGGCGGACGCGCCGATCAAGCACTGGATGCCGGTGCACGTGCACCTCGGCGCCTCGGACATCCTCGGCCGCGTCGCCCTGCTCGAAGGCGAGGTGTTGGCGCCGGGCGAAGCGATGCTGGCGGAGATCATCCTCGAGAAACCGGCTGGCGCCTTGTGGGGCGACCATTTCATCCTGCGCGACCAGTCTGCGACGCGCACCCTCGGCGGCGGCCGCGTGCTCGACATCTTCCCGCCCACGCGCCACAAGCGCGCGGCGGAACGCCTCGAGTACCTGCGCCTGCTCGAACAGGCCGATCCGCAGCCGGCGCTGGCGCACGCCCTTGCGCGCCAGCTCGCCGGCGCGAACCTCGACCGCTACGCGCTCAACCGCAACCTCGCAACCGATGAGGCGCAGGCGCTGTGGCGCGACATGGGCCTCGTCGTCATCGAGGAGGCGGGCGGCCGCAGCGGCTTCTCGCCGGAGAACTGGCAGGCCCTGCGGCAGCGGCTGCTCGACGCGGCACGCACCGAGCACGCGCGCGCCCCCGACATGATCGGCGTCGAGCGCGACCGCCTGCGGCGGCTGGCGCTGCCGACGCTCTCCCGCGCCGCCTTCGACAGACTGACTTTCGAGCTGCTGGCCGCGGACGAACTGGCGCAGAGCGGCAGCTGGCTGCACCTGCCCGAGCACCGTGCCGCGCTCGCCGCCACGGATGCCGATCTCTGGCGCACCCTGAAACCGCTGCTGGAAGCCGAACCCTACGGCCCGCCGCGCGTGCGCGACATTGCCAGGGCCACCGGCATTGCCGAGGAAACCGTGCGCGGCCTCATGAAGCGCGTCGCCCGCGTCGGCCAGACCTACCCCGTGGCGCATGACCACTACTTCGCGGCAACGGCGGTGGCCGACCTCGCCGGCCGCGTCGCCCGCCTGTGCGCGCGCGACGGCACCGCCCGCGCCGCTGCGCTGCGCGACGAGATCGGCGGCGGCCGCAAGGTCGCCATCCACATCCTCGAATTCTTCGACCGCGTCGGGTACACTCGCCGCGTGCGCGACGAACACGCCCTGCGCGGCGGCGAAAGCGAAAGACAATGGGTCCTATGAACAACGGAAGAGATCGCACCCCGGTGGGGCGCTCGGTCTTCAAAACCGGGAGGGGCGGTCAAGCGGTCCCTGGTGGGTTCGACTCCCACTCTCTTCCGCCACGATTGGATGGTCCTTCGATACGCCCGCGTTGCGGGCTACTCAGGACGAACGGCATTTACCCGCGTTGCGGGCTACTCAGGACGAACGGCTATTACCCGCTTTGCGGGCTGCTCAGGACGAACGGTTTTTCCCCATTCATGGGTTGCGCGCCTACTCACCACGAACGGAAATTCCCCGTTCGCCCTGAGTAGCCCGCGCAGCGGGCTTATCGAAGGGTCGGTAAAACATGGCGACTGAAACCTACAAGGGCAGCGTCCCCGCCCACCTCCTCTACGACACCCAGCACGACATGTGGGTGCGGCGCGAGGGCGGCGAGGTCGTCATTGGCGCCACCAGCTTCGGCCTGCATCTCGCCGGCGAGGTGATCGCCTTCACGGCGAAGCCGACCGGCGCCGAGGTGGCGGCGGGGCGCGGCCTCGGCACGGTCGAGTCGGCCAAGACCGTGCTCGCCGTGCATTCCCCCGTGGCCTTCCGCCTCGACACGCCGAACGAGGCCGCCGAGGAGCGGCCCGACCTCATCAACCGCGATCCCTACGGCGCCGGCTGGATGGCGCGCGGCGCGCCGCTCGACTGGGAGAACGATGCCGCGCACCTCGTCGATGCCGCGGCCTATGTCGCGCACATCCGCGCCATCGAGCCCGAGGCGGTGATCGAACCATGAAAACAAAGCTCGCCATCCTCGTCTGGTCGCTCTCGCCCGAGCGGCCCGAACTCGCCGCCGCACCCTTCGTGTACGCCGCCACCGCCTGCGCCATGGACTGCGAGGTGGAGGTGCATTTCGCCGGCACCGCGGTGAAGCTGCTCGAGCCCGGCGTGGCGCAGAACATGCACCCGACCGCCGGCCGCGAGCGCTCGATCCACGATTTCATGCGGGATGCGGCGGAGCAGGGCGCCGCCTTCTTCGGCTGCCAGATGGCGCTGCGCGCCAACGGCCTGGTTGACCGGCCCCTGATCCCGGAGTATTCAGGAGCGGCGGGCGCCGCGGCCTTCGTCGCGCGCACCCTCGACCCGGAATGGCGCACCATGATCTTCTAGAGTCCCCAGTCGCACCCCAACCCCAACAATGGAGAGACCAAAATGAAAACCACCCCGACCCTGATTGCCGCCGCTTCCGCCGCCATCCTGCTGTCCGCCTGCGCCGGCCACCACCACGGCCCCTCCGCCGAGGCCAAGCTGGCGCCGACCAAGGGCCACACCACCACCGGCACCGTCGTCTTCCGGCAGAAGGGCCATGACGTCGAGGTCACGGCCCACGTCGCCGGCCTCACCCCCGGCGCGCACGGCTTCCACATCCACGAGAAG